>NZ_RZTI01000127.1:0-17919 GCF_003997275.1 Mesorhizobium sp. M6A.T.Ce.TU.002.03.1.1 | reverse complement strand
GTTGAGCTCGCCAACGGTCATGCCGAGCACGGAAGCCGTCGAAACGGCAGGCGCCTTGTCGCCATTGTCCTGATCGGTGTTGCCGTCCTCGCTGCTGGCAAGCTTTTCGCCATCTTCGAGCCGGCCAAGCGTCACCTTCACGGTCTGCTCGACACCCTTGCGCACGATGACCACGTCGACAGCCTTGCCGACCGAGCTTTCCGCGACGACGCGCGGCAGGTCGCGCATTTCATTGACGTCCCTGCCGTCGAACTTGATGATGACGTCGCCCGCCAGGATGGTGCCGTTGTCGACGGGTCCGCCCTTGATGACGCCAGCGACCAGCGCGCCCTTGGCCGTCGCCATGCCGAGGCTTTCGGCAATGTCGTCCGTCACCGGCTGGATGCGCACGCCGAGCCAGCCGCGCCGCGTCTCGCCAAACTGACGGAGTTGGTCGACGACGCCTAACGCGAGCTGCGAGGGAATGGAAAAGCCGATGCCGATCGAGCCGCCGGACGGCGAGATGATCGCCGTATTGATGCCGATAACCTCGCCGCTGCTGTTGAACAGCGGTCCGCCGGAATTGCCGCGGTTGATCGCGGCATCGGTCTGGATGAAATCGTCATAGGGACCCGAATTGATGTCGCGGTTGCGGGCCGAGACGATACCCACCGTCACGGTGCCGCCGAGGCCGAACGGATTGCCGATCGCCATCACCCAGTCACCGACACGCATCTTGCTGGAATCGCCGAATTTCACCGCCGTCAGCTTGTGCCCTTTCGGATCGACCTTCAGCACCGCCACGTCGGTCTTGGTGTCGGTGCCGACCAGCGTCGCCTTCAGCGTCACGCCGTCGGAGAAATTCACCTCGATATCATCGGCATCGGCGATCACGTGATTGTTCGTCACCACAATGCCCTGCTCGGCATCGACCACGAAGCCGGAGCCCAGCGACTGCACCTTTTGCGAGCGATCGCCCTGTTCGCCGGGACGGTTCTTGAAGAAATCGTCGAAGAAATCCTGAAAGGGCGAGCCCTCTGGAAGCTGCGGCATCGGCACCGCGCCAGGCCCCTCCGTGCCCTTCACCCTCTGCGAGGTCGAGATGTTGACCACGGCACCCAGCAGGCCCTGCGCGAGATCGGCGACCGAAGCCGGGCCATCCGCGGCGGCCGTCGGCGTCACCAGCGACGGGACGGTAGCGGCGCCAATAAGAAGTGCTGCAGCACCTGCGGTGAACGTCCGCCTCGCCGCGCGCAAAAAGCTGTTGGATGTCATCGAGAAGTCTCCCGGTGTCTCAGAAAGGAAAAGCGCTCGCCGAAAACGCTGCGTCGAGTCATGTTGGCAAGAAATACGGCACGTTTGCGGCTATGGCTATCGGCACAGGATAAATCCTCCGTTATCCGAAATCATAGACCGATCACGTCACCCACCACGCACCAGCCAGACGATGCCGACGCCAACAGCGATTGCGATCAGTCCGGCGATCCGCAGCGCATTCTCCGGCATCGACAGAACTTCGCTTGCAAGTTTCTTGGCGAGGCCAGGAAAGCCGCCATAGACCAGGCCCTCTACGACGAGAACCAAGCCTATTGCCGCCAGAAAATCCTGCACCGGCCGTTACTGGCCGGTGCCTGGCTGCGCTGCCGGCGCAGCAGGTGCTGCGGGCGGCGCTGCCGGCGTATCCGCGCCGGCGGGATTGCGGAAGAAACGGAAGAATTCCGAATTCGGCGACAGCACCATCGTCGTCCCGGTATTGTCCAGCGCCGTGCCGTAGGCATTCATCGACCGGTAAAAGCCGAAGAAGGCCGGATCGCGCTGGTAGGCGTCCGCGAAGGTGGCGCTGCGTTGAGCTTCACCTTCACCACGCAGGATTTCAGACTCCCTCCGCGCCTCGGCGACGATCTCCACCACCTCGCGGTCGGCGCGAGCCCTTATGCGCTGCGCCGCCTCGTTGCCGCGCGCCCTCAGCCGCTCGGCTTCGGCCAGACGCTCAGCCTTCATGCGGTCGTATGTCTGTTGCGAGACTTCTGCGGTCAAATCGGTTCGGCGAATGCGGACATCCTCGATCTGCAGGCCGAGCGACGTGGCGTCGGGCCTCAACTGATCGCGCACTTCACGCATCATCACGGCTCGCTCTTCCGAGAGCGCCGCCTCGAAGTCGCGCAGACCGTAAACACGGCGCAAGGCGGCGTCGAGACGCGTCCTCAATCGTGCCTCGGCCAGCTCGATCTGACCGGACACAGCGGAGCGGAACACGCGCGGATCCGAGATCCGATAGGCGATGAAGGCGTCGACCTCATAGAACTTGCCGCCCGAAACCTGGACGCGGATGTTGTCGAGATCGAAGCGCAGCACCCTGTTTTCTATCAACTGCACGCTGTCGGCATCGAAGAAGGCGAACGGCGCCTTGAAATAGATGCCCGGCTGGCTCTTGACGTCGACGATCTCGCCGAACCTGAGCACCAGCGCCTGCTGGCGCGCATTGACAACGAAGACCGACGAATAAAGCAGGAACAGGATGACCGCTGCGATGACGGCGATGATGGGAAGACGGTTGGCCATCACTGGGTTCCTCCGAGGACCGGCGCCGGCGCCTTCTGCTGCAATGCCGGCAGCGGCAGATAGGGAACAACCCCTTGTCCATTGCCTTGCTCGATAATGACCTTGCTGGAATCCTTCAGAACCCTCTCCATCGTTTCCAGATAAAGCCGCTGGCGCGTCACATCCGGCGCTTTGGCGTATTCGTCATAGACCGAGATGAAGCGCTGCGCCTCACCTTCGGCCTCCTGCACGACCCGGTTCTTATAGCCGGCCGCGTCCTCGCGGATCTGTGCGGCCTCGCCGCGCGCCTGGCCGAGTTTCTGGTTGGAATACTGGTTGGCCTGCTCGACGAACTTGTCCTCGTCCTGTTCGGCGCGCTGCACTTCGTCGAAGGCGTCGGCCACTTCGCGCGGCGGCGCGGCATCCTCGATCGAAATCGCGTTGACGTTCAGGCCGGCCTTATAGCCGTCCAGCGTCGTCTGGATGATTTCGCGCACTGACGCCGCAATGCCCTCGCGATCATCGCGGAAGATGTCCTGCGCCGGCCGACGGCCGACGGCTTCGCGCATGGCGCTTTCGGCGACCTGCCGCAGCATGCCGTCGGGATCGGACACATCGAACAGATAGGCCCTCGGATCGGAGACCTGATAGGCGACAGAGAACTGGACATTGACGATGTTCTGGTCACCAGAAAGCATCAGGCCTGAACCGTTGCCGGAGGTCGTGCCGCCGCCGATATCGACGAGTTGTTCGGCGATGACGGCTGTCTCGACCGTTTCGATGGGCCACCAATGGAAATGCAGGCCGGGCTGCGAGAGCTCCGTCTTTGGCACGCCGAATCTGAGTTCGACGGCAACCTCGTCCGGCTGCACGGTATAGACGGCCTTGAACGCCCACAGCACGACAAGCGCTGCCGCGATCAGCCCGAACACGGCTGGGCTTGCCCCACCGCCACCCGGCAAAGCACGCCGCAACCTGTCCTGGCCGCGCCGGATAATGTCTTCGAGATCGGGAGGCGAACCCTGCGGGCCGCTGGGCCCCTTCGGTCCCTGCCCCCAGGGTCCTGGATTGTTGCCGCCGCCCCATGGGCCGCCGCCTCCGCCGCTTTTGTCATTCCAGGGCATGAATGTCCTTTCGCTCCCTCACGCGCCGGCCTGACGGCGCAAAATCCAGTATCGTCCTTCTATAGGGACGCGACGGCGCGCTTTCAACGCGATCGGTCGTCGACACCGTCCGTTTTGGACCGTCGCGACCCTTTATCGTCTCTCAATGCACGTCGCGGCGTCGCTCGTAAACCGAATAGCGTGTCGCATGGCTATCCTTTTCACCGGCAGGAACGTCCTGCGAGCGGACGATGCGCCACGAATCCGGGTCGATAGGCGGGAAATGCGCATCGCCGTCGACCGCGGCAAGGATATGGGTGACATGCAAGCGGTCGGCCAGGGGCAGCGCCTGGGCATAGATCTCGCCGCCGCCGATGATGCAGATTTCGTCGGCGCCTGCCATGCAGCGCCCGCGCACCTTCGCCAGACTGATCGCGTCGTCGAGCGAATGCACGACTTCGACGCCCTCGGCGCGCCAGGTCTTGTCGCGGGTGACCACGACGTTGAGCCTCCCAGGCAGAGGCCTGCCGATGCCTTCATAGGTCTTGCGGCCCATGATGATAGGTTTGCCCATCGTGTCGGCCTTGAACCGCTTGAGATCGCTGGAAAGTCGCCACGGCAAACCGCCGTCGCGCCCGATCACGCCGTTTTCGGCGATGGCGACATAGATCGCGACGTCCATCAGCCACCGCTCCCGCCATCGCCGCCATCGGTAGGCACCAGCAGAAAAATGTCGATGTCGTGCTCGGGGTAGAAATTTTGCGCCGTCATCTCGAAACGCGTCGGCCCGACTTTCCTGACGTTTTCGCCACAGAACGAGACCAGGTTCTTCGGGTCGCCCTTGTCGACAGTCAGCTTGAATTTGCCGATGGTGCCCGTCGCCCAGTTGCCGCCAGTGGTCAGGATATAGGCGATGCGGTTCTCGAAATATCTCAGAGTGCCGTCGGGATTGCCCTTCGCTGCCTTGCGGATCGCATTCTCGAACGTCTGGTCCATGCAGTAGCGGGTCTTATAGGCGGCGTATTGGCCCTGGAACTGGCCGTCATAGAAGAAGCTGACCGAGGACGTGCCGCCAACGCTCGGCTTGTAGCGGTGGGCGACGCGGACTGCCTTGTTGGCTGGAAAGGTCGAGCGCCACCAATAGGTCGAGCGCAATTGCCAGAACGGCACGTAGACGGTCTTCATGCCCGAACCATCGTCGGCGGTGTCCTCGATGATGAGGCCGCGATCGACCCAATCGTCGGCAACCGCTTGCGGCAGCTTTGCCAATGCCGCCTTGGCCGCGTCGCCGAACGGGTAAAACGGCACGTTCTGCGCCTTCAAATCGGCGCTGATGTCGATGCCGAGCGCAAACGCCTTCTGCTCAAGCTGCGGTTTTGCCGCCACGCCGTCGATCGTCACCTCGAAGCCGAGGAAATTGTCGCTCTGACCGTCGGGAATCGCCGGCATCTCGTTGGGATCGCCTTCGATGTCGGGCATCGGGAAGGCGACGATCGCGTCGACATCCCTGTCGGTGTTGTTGCGGAAGACATAGTCGACCGTCACCTTTTCCGGCGAGATATAGAGATCCTCGCTCTCCATCGCGACGGCGTCGCTGCGCGACAGGATCAGGCCGCCCGTTCCCAATTCGGCGATTGAATCATTGGCGAATACGGGCGTGGCCGAGAGCGCCAGCGCTGCGGTCAGGACATAACGGAACATGGAAGCTCCCTTGGCGAGAATGCCGGTATGACTCTAGCCGTTTCAATGTGGAGTTTCAAAGCCCTTCCGCGCACTCGTCGGCGCTTGCCAGGCTTGTCTGGACACCGACGTTCCGATCGGGCAGGAGTTCGGCCATGCGCAAGCTTCTCGTCATCGGCATCGGCGCCGGCAATCCCGACCACATGACCGTGCAGGCCATCGACGGCTTGAACCGCGCCGAGGTGCTGTTCATTCCCGACAAGGGCGCGAAGAAGAACGATCTCGCAGAACTGCGCCGCCAGATCTGCGACCGATTCGTCACCAATCCAAACTCGCGCCGCGTAGAGTTCGACGTGCCGGTGCGGGCCGAGCCGGCCCCCTCCTATCGCTCGACCGTCGACGACTGGCACGAGGCGATCGCCGCGATCTATGAAGGCCTGATCCGCGATGAGCTTTCGCAAAATGGCTGCGGCGCCTTCCTGATCTGGGGCGATCCCTCGCTCTACGACAGCGCGCTGCGCATCCTGGAGCGCGTGCGCATGAGAGGCAATGTCGAGTTCGAGCTCGAGGTGATCCCAGGCATCACCGCTGTCCAGGCGCTCGCCGCCAGCCACAGAACCGCGCTGAACCGCATCGGCGATGCGGTTCAGATCACCACCGGCCGTCGGCTCACCGAGGAAGGCTTGCCCGACAATGCCGGTAGCACCGTCGTCATGCTGGACGGCAAATGCGCCTTCAACACGCTGGACGACAAGGACCTCGTCATCCACTGGGGCGCCTATCTCGGCACGCCCGGCGAGATCCTGATTTCCGGCCGCCTCGGCGATGTCGGCGACGAGATCGCGAAGACACGCGAGGAAGCCCGCCGGAAAAAGGGCTGGATCATGGACACCTATCTGCTGCGCAAGCCCGGCGAGCCTGAGGAGTAGGAGGGGTAGGCTTGGCCGGCACAGACTCCACCGACCTCACCCGGCATCGATCTCCGCCTGCAGTGCCTCCATATGCGGCGCCGCCGCGGAAGCCGCAGCCCGTTCGATGGCGCGAAAGCGGCTGACCACCGCGAGCCCCACCGAGGTCAACTGGGCGCCGCCGCCCTTTTTCCCACCGGTCTGCGCCGCGACCAGCGGCTTGCCGAACACCCGGTTCATGTCCTCGACCAGATCCCAGGCGTGTTTGTAGGACATTTCCATGCCGCGCGCCGCAGCCGAGATCGAGCCGAAGGCGGCGATCTGCTCCAGGAGCTCGATCTTGCCCGGCCCGATGCGCCCTTCTGGATCGAGGTTTATCCGCAAGCTCAGCGACGGCATTCCACTCCTCCGCAGTCACGCCGCAGCCATACTAGAACCTCTCCAGCGATACCGCTATTCCAAATCGATATAGCGACAACCATCCGCCCGTTATCCATCCGCCTCGACAGGCAAGCCGGCGCCTGTGTTCGCCCGGTCGAAGCTTACCGTCTTGACCACCGCGTAGACTTTTCGACCGAGCTGAAGTTTCAGCGTCTGTCGTGATTGCTCGGTGATCCGGGCAATCACGGTTGCGCCATTGCAGTCGATGCCGATCTCGACCGTAGGCCCTTCGCCCGGTTCTATCGCCACGATCGTGCCCGGCAAGATGTTGAGCGCGCTGAGGCCCGTCGGCTGTCCGGTGGCGATCATCACATCGCGGGCACGGATGCGGATGCGCACCAGCGCGCCGACCGGCGTTGTCAGAAGCGGCACGCGGATCTCGCCCGCCGCAGAGCCAAGCACGGTCATGCCAAAGACTTCGTCGTGGCGCAGCACCGCGGTGTCCAGCACCGCGCCGCCGTCGCCGCGCTCTTCTGCCGGCAACAGGTCGAGCCGCTGCATGATCGCCCCGGTCGGGCCGCAAGCAGCGACTTTGCCTCGCGCCAGCACAACGACGTCGCTTGCCAGCCGCGCCACCTCAGAGATCGAATGGCTGACATAGACGATCGGGATTTTCGTCTCGTCGCGCAGCCGCTCGATATAAGGCAGGATTTCTGCCTTGCGGGCCTCGTCGAGCGAAGCCAGCGGCTCGTCCATCAGCAACAATTTCGGGCTGGCGAGCAGCGCCCGGCCGATCGCCACGCGCTGTTTCTCGCCGCCGGAAAGGTTCGCCGGCCGCCGGTCGAGCAAAGGACCGATGCCGAGCAGTTCGACCACCGCATTCATGTCCGCATAGCGTTCCGCCGTCGGCGTGAACCAGTGGCCGTAGCGCAGATTGCTGGCCACGCTCATATGCGGAAACAACCGCGCATCCTGGAACACCATGCCGATGCGGCGCTTGTGCTTCGGCACGAACAGGCGCGCATCAATATCGACCAGCACGCGGCCGTCGGCCTCGATCCGCCCCTTATCGGGCCGGATAAGGCCGGCAATCATGTTGATCAGCGTTGTCTTGCCGGAGCCCGAGGGCCCGAACAGCGCGGTCAACCGCCCGGCGCTCTCGAAGCGGGCGTCGACCTCGAAATTGCCAAGCCGATGGCTGATATCGACGACGACCGTCATTCGGTATCCATCCGCTTGCCGACGCGCCGCGCCAGCACCTCCGACGCGACAAGTGCTGCCATCGAGATGACGATCGAGATCAGCGTCAGCCTGAGCGCGCCGGCATCGCCGCCTGGCACCTGGGTGAACGTGTAGATCGCCGATGGCAGCGTCTGCGTCTCGTTGGGGATGTTGGAAACGAAGGTGATCGTTGCGCCGAATTCGCCCATCGCCTTGGCGAACGACAAGATCGCGCCGGCGATCAGGCCGGGCAGGATCAGCGGCAGCGTGATCGTGCCGAACACCCACAGCGGATTGGCGCCAAGCGTTCCGGCTGCCGCCTCGATTCTGCGGTCGACCGCCTCGATCGACAGCCGGATCGCCCGCACCATCAATGGAAAGCCCATGACACCGCAGGCCAGTGCCGCACCCGTCCAGCGAAAGGAGAAGACAATGCCGAAATGCTCGGCCAGAAAGGCCCCGGCCGGGCCGCGCCTGCCGAAGGAGAGCAGCAGCAGATAGCCGACAACCACCGGCGGCAGGATCAACGGCAGATGCACCAGCCCGTTGAGCAGCGTCTTGCCCCAGAATTGTCCACGGGCGAGCACAAGCGCGATCAATATGCCGGGCGGCAGGCTGGCAATCATCGCCACCGTCGCCACCTTGACGGACAGCCGGACCGCATTCCATTCGTCGGGAGTGAGGTCCAGCAGCCAGTTCATCTTTTGGCGTGTGCCTCAGTTGCTCGGCGTAAGGACCGTAAAACCCTGCGCCTTGAAGAGCTCGCCGGCCTTGGCGGACTGCAGGCATTTCAGGAATGCCGGCGTGTCCTTGTCCTTCGAATCCGCCATCTGGGCAATCGGGTAGACGATCGGCGGGTGCGAATCCTCCGGGAGGGCGCCGATCACCTTGACGCCGGGCTCGGCATGCGCGTCGGTGGCGTAGACGATGCCGAGCACTGCTTCGCCGGTCGAAACAAGCTTGAGCGCGGCGCGTACATTCTCGGCCTGCGCCACCTTGCCTTCGACCGAGGACCAGACGCCGAGCGATTCAAGTGCCGCCCTGCCATATTTGCCGGCCGGCACCGCCTTGAAATCGCCCATGGCAAGCCTGCCGTCGCCGATCAGCCCGGCAAGATCAAAACCCCTTTCGATCCTGGTGTTGACAGCCGAATCCTTCGGCGCCACCAGCACGATCTGGTTGCCGAGCAACTTCACTTCGGTATCCGGCTTGGTCAGCTTCTTGTCGGACAGATATTTCATCCAGTCGAGGTCGGCCGAGATGAAGACATCGGCCGGCGCGCCGGCCTCGATCTGCTTGGCCAATGCGGAGCTTGCGGCGTAGGAAATAGTCGCCGCCTCGCCGACATCGGCCTCGCAGGCGGTGTTCACGGCGTCCAGTGCGTTCTTCATGCTTGCCGCGGCGAAGACAATCAGCCTGTCATCCGCATGGGCAGCCGGCATAGCGGCGACCAACATCGTCGTGAGACCGCCAATGGCGGCCGCCGTCAATCCGAAACCCTTGCGCACCAGCATGAAACTCTCCCCGGGGGCTTGAAAATCCGATCAGCGCGAGTCTGCCAATCGATATATCCAAATGAATATAACAAGGGAAGGCTTTTGCCAGACTTAGCCCGGACAATGGCTCAGTTAGTGGCCCGGTCAATGGCATTGCGTGTTGTTGCCACCGCTCGCGATCGATTGAGGTGGATACAGCGCAACGTCGCGGGCCGGTGCCGCAAGTCAAAGCATCGGATATCGTGGTCGGCACCGACAAACGGACAGCAGCCGAGCGATTTCGAGACAGGATCGGTAAAAGCCCGATGTTTGCGGCTCACACCGCGATCGGCGCCTTGATCGTCGCATCGGCGAGGTAGTTTTCCAGCCGGAAATCCTCGAACTGGAAGGCAAAGAGGTCCTTCACCTCCGGATTGATCCATAGCGTCGGCAGCGCCTTGGGAGTGCGCCGCAACTGTTCGCGCGCTTGCTCGAAATGGTTCGCATAAAGATGCGCATCGCCCAGCGTATGGACGAAATCGCCGGGCTTCAGCCCCGTCACCTGTGCCACCATCAGAGCGAGCAGCGCATAGGAAGCGATGTTGAACGGCACGCCGAGAAAGATATCACCGGAACGCTGGTAGAGCTGGCAGGAGAGCCTGCCCTCCGAGACATAGAACTGGAAAAGGCAATGACAGGGCGGCAGCGCCATCGCTTCCACTTCGGCCGGGTTCCACGCCGAAACGATCAGCCGTCGGGAATTAGGATTCTTGCGTATCTCCTTCAACAGATTCGCAATCTGGTCGATGGCGCCGCCATGGCCGTCCGGCCAGGAGCGCCATTGCTTGCCATAGACCGGGCCGAGATCGCCATTCTCGTCGGCCCATTCGTCCCAGATCGAGACGCCGTGGTCGTTGAGGTATTTGATGTTGGTGTCGCCGGCCAGGAACCACAAAAGTTCATGCACGATCGACTTCAGGTGAAGCTTCTTGGTGGTGGTGACCGGAAAGCCGCGCGCAAGGTCGAAGCGCATCTGGTAGCCGAACACCGAGCGCGTTCCGGTGCCGGTCCGGTCGCCGCGATCGGCGCCGTTTTCCAGCACGTGCTTCAAGAGGTCGAGATACTGGCGCATCGGCTTCGGCTCGATTCGGGGGCTCGATTCGGGTTACCGGCCATCATAACCGACTGGCTGCCGGCCGAACATATCAAAGCGCAGAATGCTCCAACAAACAGTTACACTCTGGGGCTGGCGCGAAAATCGCGCCAGCATCCGCCGCTGCAGGATGATCCTCAGAGGCTGGCGAGCTTGCCCAGGTCCTTGGCGACCAGGTAATAGAAGGTCACACGGCTCTTGGTGTTGTCGGCCTCCATCGCCTTGCAGGTCTTTTCGATGGCCGCGTCCGCCTTGCTGCCGTCGGCGATGCCGAGCTTTTTGGCAACCCAGTTGGCCTTGACGCGATCGAGTTCCTTGGGGTCCGTGCAGGACACCAGCGAGGAATCCCGATTTCTGAGCGCAATGCCTAAATGCTTCACGATCTTGGCGACCGCGTCGGCATCTGCCGCGGCGTCGTACTTCTTCACGTCTGCGAAATAATCGGCCATCAAATTTCCCCTCGTCGGCGCCACGGGATCCGGTCGATGAGGGTTGTGGCGCGCTGCCGCAAAATGTGCGCTAAGTCGGTAACGCCTCACCGCCGCAAAGCTTCGGTTGAGACCGTTCACAAGTCAAGCCTTCGCGATGCCGTTCGACTCAGCGACAAAGCATCATTGAGGCCTTTCATTTTCCACGATCGGTCCCTATATCTGTTTGGTCGGCTTGACCGACTATGGCGATAAACAGGCGATGAAATAAGCCGTTCGGACCCGGGGGCGGTACCCGGCGCCTCCACCAAAAACCGCTCTTGTCGAAGAGCGGCTTTTGCTGGGGGCGAAATAGGATCGACGAAGGTGTAAAGATCGTACTTTTGCCCGGCATTGTACCACCGTTATCGGGCTAAACTTATAGTTGCCAACGACAACTATGCGGAAGCACGTCTCGCCGCGTAAGCGGTGCGATAGCTTCAATTCAAGCCCTAGTGGTTCGCACTTCTAGGCGGGGTTCGGAGGTACCTGGCAACAGAAACCTCCACTTCTCCCCCTTCGATTTCCCCCTTTCGATATCAAGCCTTATGACGGCAGCAGGCTTGCCGACCGTGCTTCTTGCGCTGCGCCCCGTCGCGAAGCTGTCTTGCTGGCAAATGCGGGCCGCCGCATTCATCCAAAGGACCAAAAGAATGCAAAACGATTCCGATCGATTCTTCGTGCTGACCGGCGGTCCGGGCTCCGGCAAGACCACATTGATTGAAGCCTTGCGGACGGCCGGCCTCGCCACCTCGCCCGAAGCCGGACGCAGCATTATCCGCGACCAATCGGCGATAGGCGGCCTTGCCCTGCCCTGGCGAGATCCGGCACTGTTCGCCGAACTGATGCTGTCTTGGGAAATGCGTTCGTATCACGCAGCGCTCGAACAGAACGGCCCCGTCTTCTTCGATCGCGGCGTGCCGGACACCCTTGGCTATATCAGGCTAACTGGCCTGCCGGTGCCCGGCCACGTCAGGAATGCCGCCGAACGCTTCCGCTACGCCAGTCATGTCTTCATCGCACCACCTTGGCCGGAGATCTTTCGGCAGGACAGCGAGCGAAAGCAGACCCTCGACGAGGCTGAACGCACCTATCGCGCGCTGGCCGAAGTCTACACGGAATTGGGCTATGAGCTGGTCCCGTTGCCCTTGGCGCCGGTCGAGGCGCGACTGCGATTTATCTTCGCCGAGGCAGGCTTGTAGCTTGATCTCAGACGTCAAAAAGGCCGGGAATGAACCCGGCCTTTTTGTCGTCGATAGCGATTGCTTTATTCGGCCGGCGCTTCGACAACCTCCCGCCCACGGCCGAGCGTCAACTTGGCCAGCGTGAAGGAGATCACCGCGCAAAGCGTGATGCCGGCCACCATCGGCAGCGGTGTGCCGTCGAAGAACACCCCGGCGATGCCCATGGCGACCGCACCGATGGCGAAGTGCAGTGTGCCCATCAAAGCCGAGGCCGTGCCAGCGATCGTGCCATGCTCCTCCATGGCCAGCACCGAAGTCGTCGGGATGACCAGGCCGAGGAACCCGTAGCCGACGAACAGCAGCGCCGCCATCACGTCGAGCCGGTCGACGCCGGACGCCATCACGGCGAACAGCACCACCATCGTCGTCGCATAGCCGACCACCGCGACCCGCACCACGGGCCTTAGCCCGAACCGTTCCGACAGCACCCCCGTCAACTGCGACATGCCGATGAAGGCGACCGCGTTGATCGAGAAGAACACGCTGTAGACCGACGGCGACAGCCCGTAATGGTCGATCAGGATGAAAGAGGAGCTCGACAGATAGACGAAGAAGCTGGCGATCCCGAAGCCGCCGATAGACGCCAGGCCAAGGAAGTTGCGGTCGTCCATCAGGAAGCGATAGGCGGAGAGCGCGGTGCCGAACGAACTGCCTGCGCGCGCCTCGACCGGCCGCGTCTCCTTGAGCGAGGTCGCCAGCAGGATGGTGGCAAGCACCGCCCCACCCGTCACCGTCCAGAACACGGCACGCCAGCCGAAATTCTCGATGATGACGCTACCGGTCAGCGGCGCCAGGATCGGCGACACCGAAAACACCAGCATCAAGAGCGACATCAGCTTGGCAGCGTCGGTCCCGGTATGAAGGTCACGCACGATGGCGCGCGGCACCGCCATGCCTGCGCTGGCGCCGAGCCCTTGCAGGAAACGGAAGGCGATCAGCCATTCGACCGAGGGCGCCAGCGCCGAGCCGATGCCGCCGACCATGAACAGTGCGAGGCCGCCATAGAGCGGCAGCTTGCGCCCGACCATGTCGGAGATCGGTCCGACGACGATCTGGCCAAAGCCCATGGACAGAAAGAAGATCAGCAGGCTCATCTGCACGGCAGCGGTGCTGGCCTGCAGATCCGCGCCGATCGAAGGCAGCGCCGGAAGATACATGTCGATGGCAAACGGACCGATCGCGGACAACAGGCCGAGCACGACCGCGATGCGGAGGAATTGGGGATTCATGATAGCGGGTTCTTTCAAATCTGGTTTGCCGCCGACCGGCGTCTAATCCTAGGACGTTCCATCCCATGGAATTCCGACTTCTTCTGCGGAGGGAAACCTCTTCAATCTAAGTCCATAAATTTAGACACTCTTGTCTAATTCGTCAATCACCTCTATATAGTTTTTATGAAAGCCAACGTTTCTCCTGACGCCTTCCCGCCACGCGGCCACGAGGCCAAGCGCGTCTCAATCATGGACGCTGCCGGCGAGGTGTTCTGCCGCGAAAGCTTCGCCGGCGCCAATATCGACATGATTGCCGCCGAGGCCGGCGTTTCGCGCCAGACGATCTACAACCACCATGGCGACAAGGAGAAACTCTTCGTCGCAATCGTCCGCGACCTCACCGAGCGTTGCAATGCCGGCATCTTCGCCACCATTTCCACCTTTCCCGACCAGCCCAAGGACCTCGAGGCCGATCTGATCGCCTTCGCCGTGCGCATGAACCGCAACTGTGTCTGCAACCGTGATGGAAAATTCCTGCGCAAGTTGATCCAGACTGAGGGCGAGCGCTATCCCGAGCTCTTCGCCGAATGGCGAGAACAGGGACCGGGCAGGACATGGCCAGCGATCGCCGCCCGCTTCGCCCGCCTCGCCCATGCCGGTTTCCTCGACATCGATGACCCTGATGTCGCGGCACGCCAGTTCCTGGCTCTTGCCAATGCCGAATTGCAGACGACCTTCATGCTCGGCGGCACGCCTGATGACGACGAGGTGCTGCAATCGGCGACACACGGCGTGCGCACCTTCCTGCGCGCCTTCGGCAAGCGGCAGCCGGCTGCCGATGCGCAAAAGCACAACGCCCTCACCAGCGCTTGAGCGATCAAATCTGAGGCATGCCCTCTCGCATCTGCCCTGCCGGCGTCTATATCCGGTTTACGCCGCGCTCAAGCTTGATTACAGCTATGCAGACGATTCAATGGAACCCGACAGCCACATGGCCGACGACCACATCCGCTACGACATTCTGGCCCAGGAGGCATTGCGCGGCGTCATGCGCAAGGTCCTGGCCGAGGTCGCGCGCACCGGCCTTCCCGGCAACCATCATTTCTTCATCACTTTCCTGACCGGCGCCCCGGGCGTGCGCGTGTCTTCCCGCTTGCGCGAACGCTATCCCGAACAGATGACCATTGTCATCCAGTTCCAGTATTGGGACCTGAAGGTGACCGACACCGGCTTCGAGGTCGGGCTGTCCTTCTCCGACGTGCCGGAAAAACTGGAAATCCCGTTCTCGGCCGTGCGCGGCTTTTACGACCCGTCCGTCAATTTCGAGCTCGAATTCGACGTGAAGACGGAGACCTCGGCGGATGAGGAATTGGCCGGCCAGCCCGCTTCCGAACCACTGGCCATCGTCGCCGAGAAAAAGCCTGAGAAGAAGAAGACCACTGAGGCCGAAAAGAAGCCTGCCGCGGCCGACGCCGCCGCCAAGGGCGCCGAGGTGGTGTCGCTCGACGCCTTCCGTAAGAAGTGATCCGACGGGCCGCGCTACATGGCCGACATCGTCAACCTCCGCCAGGCCCGCAAGCAGAAGGCACGAGCCGACAAGGAGCGTCTGGCCGAACAGAACCGGACGCTGCACGGCCGTTCCAAGGCCGACCGGGAGCGTGACCGTCTGATCGCCGACAAGGCAGAGAAATTCGTCGCCGGCCATCGCCGCAAAACCTCGAGCGATCCGGATTCCCCCAACATCGGACCGAAAAGTGCGCCGCGGTTTTCGGACAAATCCGATGCTTGAAGTGAAGTGAGTCACGCCCGGTGAGCCCGGTCGAGAAACGCTCGGTGACCATACGCGGCCATCGCACCAGCTATTCGCTCGAAAAGCCGTTTTTCGACGATCTCGTCGCCATTGCGGCAGCGCGCAAACTGACGCTCGCCGCCCTCGTCGCCGAAATCGACGAGGCCCGGCCACGCGATGCCAACCTGTCTTCGGCGCTCAGGCTCTACGTCTTGGATTGGGCGAAGCGAGGGATGAAAAGGTAGATCTACCCCCCGCCCAGCGACTTCAGCAGACTGTCGATCGACGAAGGTTCAAGCTTGGGTTTTGGCGCGGATTCTGCTGGCGGTGGGTTGTCATTGGCCGGCGGCGGCTGAGGCGCGCGCTCCACTTTCTGCGCCCGCGCCGCGGCGGCCCTACGTTCGGCGGCGACCCTGCGTTCGGCGTCGAGTTTGGCCTTTTCTTCCGAAGCGATCCGCATCGCCTCTTCCGCCTTCCGGCGTTGCTGTTCTTCGGCCTTCGCCGCCTCGTCCGCCGCTTTTTGCGCCGCCTTGGCCTTCGCTTCGGCATCCGCCTTGGCCCTTGCCTCCGCCTCGGTCTTCGCTTTGGCCTCGGCTTCAGCCATCGCCTGCGCATCCGCCTTGGCTTTCGCTTCCGCTTCAGCCTGAGCCTTTGCCTCGGCTTCAGCTTTCGCCTGCGCATCCGCCTTGGCCTTCGCCTCTGCTTCGGCCTGAGCCTTTGCCGCGGCTTGAGCCTTTGCCTCGGCTTCAGCCTTCGCCCTCGCATCTGCCTCGGCTTGCAGCCGCGCCGCTTCCTGCTGCTTGCGCAATTCCTCGGCTGCCCTGTCACGCTCGGCCTGCAGGGCCGCGTAGTAGCGCACCTCGCGCCGCAACCGCTGTTTTTCAAGCAGTGCCGCCTGCATGGCCTCGACCCGCTGCTGCTCCTTTTCAAGTGCGCGCTGGGTCAGAAACTGCGCCAGCGGCTCACTGTCGAATTGCCGCTTCGCGGCGCCAAACGGCCCATCGACGCTGAAATTCACAGTCGGATCGGAGCCGACCAGCGCTTCGTCGCCGGGCCGATAAGTGATCGAACCACTGGTGGCGACCGTGCTGGCATTCAGGTCCGCCGTGATGTCGGCGGACAGTGTCGCCGCCGGATTTTCAAGATTGACCGGCGGTGCCCTCAGCGTCCCGCCGGCAATTGTGAAGGCAATGTCCGTATCCCCAGCCGGAAAACTGCCGTTTGCGGCGATCTGCGGCGCGAAACCGGCGGTCTTGGCCGCATCGATATCGCGCCCGATCGCGTCGGCCTTGGCGATGAAGGCGCCAAAGGCGTCAGGATTGACGCCGGCAACAGTCAAGCCCTTCAGCGCCGCCGTGCCGGAACCGGACAGCGCCGCAATCATCGCATCGACCGATTTGCCGCTGGTCGAAAGCGTCGCAGAGAAATCGCCGCTTCCGCTGATGCCGGCCTGTGGCACTACTTTGGCCAGGTCGGCGCCGGCAAGTTTCATCTGGCCGGAGAAAAGGCCAGTGCCGTCATTGTTCTTCAACTCGAATAGCCCGGCAAGCGCACCACCGGAGAACTTTGCCTTGAGGTCCGAGACGCGGATGCCTTCCTGGTCGAGCTTCAGCGAAAGCGCCGCGTCATAAGCTGTGGCAAGCGGGCCGGCGACCAGCGATGCCGTGGTCAGGTCGAGTTCGGCGGTGAACGGCAGGCTGGACTTCTGGCTGAATGGAGCAGTCGGCCAAGCCCCGCCGGTGCTCAGCAAGGCCTGGTCGCCAAACAGTGCCACCGCCATCGGATCGAGATCCAGTTCATCGAGCGCCAGCGCGCCAGCAAGATGCGGCACCCCGTCCTTGACGTCGACATTGACGTCACCTGAAACCGCCGCCTCGTTGATGGCGCCGCTGAGGCCGGACAACACCAGAAGGCCATTGCCGAAGTCGGCGTCGGCCGCAAGCCACGTCGACATGCCTGTCCCCATGCTCGGCAAGCCGACGCCTGTCGTCATCAGCCAAGGCTCGATGTCGGAAGCTTCCAGGCTGACCTTGCCCTTGGCGGTGGGGCCTTGTGGCGTGCCGGCGACCGTCCCGTCGAAGCCGGCTTTGAAGTCGTCGCCGGCGAGGCTGAAGCTCGTCATCATGCCGCCGCCAAGCGTGCCTCTTGCCGAGACGTCGGTGGTCGCCTCGCCAACCATGCCGAGCGGCAGCGCCGGCAGGCCGTAAAGCGCCAGAAGCGCGGTTGCGTCGGCATTCCTGGCGTTGAACGTCAGCGACACCGGTGCCTCGAAAAGCCGATCGGCCACTCCTTTGCCGGACAGCGACGCCGAAAACGCCGAGCCGCCTGCCTTGCCTTGCGCGCTGACCGCCAGTCCCGTCGTGCCATCGCCATTGGCGGCGGCACTCGTCACCAGATCGACCCGCGCATCCTGGAACAGCTCGGGATAGGCCGCCCCACGCGCTGCCAGCCCCTTCAGCACGGCGTTGCCCGGATAGTGCTGCGCCGCGACATCGACCAACGGCTTGAGGTCGACGGCGACCACGGAGGCATCGAGCTTGCCGGTCGGGCTCGCTGGGAAATCCTTGATCCGGCCGGTGGCGCTGATCGAGGCGCCGGCAAGCCCGCCAACCGAGAGCCGGTCGATTTCGAGCAGACCGTCGCGCAATCTCAGCGCCGTATCGACCGTATCGGCGGTCAACCCGCCGGCATTGACCGGCCCAGCCTTGATCTGGAAATCGAGGTCGCGGTCGGAAAAACGGTTGGCACCCTTGTCGCTGATGCGGCT
>NZ_RZTI01000126.1:0-17963 GCF_003997275.1 Mesorhizobium sp. M6A.T.Ce.TU.002.03.1.1 | reverse complement strand
GGATGAGAACAGGCGGCGGCGCGGCGCCGCCGATCTCAATAGAGCCCATGGCGGCCCCGCCGATAGCGACACTTCGCTTGCGGCCGCCCCATCCCTCCTGCATTACTGAGTTCACAGGCCGAGCTTTGCCTTCACGGCGTCGAGTGCCGGCTTGCCGTCGAAGGTGGTAACGCCTTGCAGCCAGGCGTCGAGCCTTCCCTCATTTTCCGAAATTGCCTTCTGGGCGGCATCGAGCGGCGCCATGCCGTCATTGATCAGGTAGCCCATGCCGGTATTCTCGAAGTCGATGTCGAAGCTGAGGTTCCTCAAGAGCTGCGCTGCGTTCGGACAGGCTTCCAGATAACCCTTGCGCACCTGGGTGCTGACGGTCGCCGCGCCAAAATTGGGCCCGTAGAATTTGTCGCCGCCAGTCAGATATTTGAAGTCGTACATCGTGTTCATCGGATGCGGCGCCCACCCCTGGAAGACGATGAAGTTCTTTTCCTTTATCCGATATCCGACCTCCGACAACATGCCGGCTTCGCTCGACTCGACGACTTCCCATCCGTTCAGACCCAGGCTCGGGTCGGCGATGGCGTCCATCATCAACTGGTTCGATCCAGGTTCGATGCCGTACATCTTGCTTTCGAATTTGTCGGCGAACTTCTGCAGGTCGGCCAGATCCTTGACGCCGGCTTCCCAGACATAGGTTGGAACGGCAAATGTGTATTTGGCGCCTTCGAGATTGATGCGCACAGTCTCGACCGAGCCATCCTGCTTGTACGGGCCAAAATTGGCGACCATGGCCGGGTCCCAATAGCCGAGGAAGACGTCGAGATCATTGTTCTTCAGAGCGGCATAGATGACGTCTATGCCAAGCAGGGTGCTCTGCGGCTTGTAGCCGAGGGCGTCGAACAGGACGGAGGCGACACCGGTGGTGAAGGCGAGATCGTTCCAGCCAGGCTCGGCCATCCGGACGGTTCTGCATTGTTCCGGTTCCGCGGCCTGGCTCACCTGCGGCGCAAGCGCCAGAGCACACAGGGGCATGCTGAGAAGAAAGGTGCGAAGCATTGTGATATCTCCCGTGTTGACCATTTAGTCTGATTATTGTCCCACCGGTCAATTGTTGATCTCGGCGGACTGGAATGTCAATGTGCTTTTGCATCGGGAACAATCATGAAACTCACTCGCCTCAGCGACATCCGCCGCAAGGAGCTGCGCCAGGCAGCATTCGCCGTGCTTCAGCGGGAAGGCATAGCCGGGGCGACGATCGAAAAGGTCGCGGCGCAGGCCGGCGCGTCGAAGGGCATCGTCCTGCATTATTTTAGGGATAAGCGAGAGCTGTTCGAACACGCGATGCGCGAGTCGAACCTGGTGCTGCGGGATGCGGTGGTGGCACGGCTGAAAGGCGCGCATACGCCTATGGAAAGGCTCGACGCCGTGATCGACGGCAATTTCGAGCTGCATTTCTTCCAGCCGTCGCTTTGTCATGCGTGGCTCTCGCTATGCGCGGAGGTGCCGCGCGACGAAAAATTGAAACGCATTCAGCGCGTGATCCACAGCCGTATGCGGTCGAATTTGCTGTCCGGCCTGCGTGGCCTTGTTGTCGAAGCTGACGCAAACGATATCGCTTTCGGCATCACCACGCTGATCGACGGGCTATGGCTGCGGCTTGGCCTCCAACCCGGCAGCGTTTCGCGCGACTATGCACTGCGCCAAGTCAAGGACTATGTCGCCGCGCGACTGGCAAGCGCTGAATTGCCGCCGGCCACGCGGCCTGCATCGGTTGGCGCCTAGAAGGCCAGCTAGCCGGCGCCTGATGGTTGCGCTCCATCCGCATTCGTCCAGCTTGTGCGCAACAGCGAGCGGTCGGCCATGCGCGCTCGACGGGCCGCGATGCGGTTGATAAGCCCTCTCCCCAAGGAGAGTCGAGACATGACCGTTGCGATCGAGATGGGCCACACGACCGCAGGCGCCCCGGCGGCGCTGGATCTTGAGGAGCTGCTGGCGACCCGCCTTTTGGTGCAGGGCAATTCGGGCTCCGGCAAATCGCATCTGCTGCGCCGGCTGCTGGAGCAGAGCGCGCCCTGGGTGCAGCAGACCATCATCGACCCCGAAGGCGACTTCGTGTCGCTGGGCGACCGTTTCGGTCATCTGGTGATCGATGCCGAGGAGCATACCGAGCGCGGCCTGCAGAGCGCCGGCGAGCGCGCGCGCATCCACCGCGTCTCCACGGTGCTCAATCTCGAGGGGCTCGACGCCGAGAACCAGATGCGGCGCGCCGCCGCCTTTCTCGGCGGGCTTTTCGAGGTCGCCCGCGACCACTGGTACCCGATGCTGGTGGTGGTGGACGAGGCGCAGCTGTTCGCACCGGCCGTGGCGGGCGAGGTGTCGGACGAGGCGCGCAAACTCTCGCTCGGCGCCATGACTAATCTGATGTGCCGTGGCCGCAAACGCGGGCTTGCCGGCATCATCGCCACCCAGCGACTGGCCAAGCTCGCCAAGAACGTCGCCGCCGAGGCTTCCAATTTCCTCATGGGTCGAACTTTTCTCGATATCGACATGGCGCGCGCCGCCGACCTTCTCGGCATGGAGCGGCGACAGGCGGAGGCTTTTCGCGACCTGGAGCGCGGGCAATTCATGGCGCTGGGCCCGGCGCTGTCGCGCCGTCCGCTGGGGCTGCGCATCGGCCCGACCGACACAAGCCCGCGCAATGGCACCCCGCGCCTGATGCCGCTGCCGGAATCGGCGTTGGAGGATGCCCGCGCGATCATCCTGGCAGCCCCGCCGCCGGAAACGGTCCGGCCGCAGCGCCGGTCGTCGCCGGACCTGCTCGATCAGCTGATGGCGGCGAAATCGGCGGCGCTGGAAATCCGCCCCGAACCGGTGGAGCCGCCGATCAGCGCCGAGGATTTGGCGGAGCGGCGGGAGCGCGTGGACCGTGTCCTGCGCGCCGTGCTGGCGCAACCCGATGCGGGCTTCCGTGTCATCGGCGTGCTTTACCAGGAATTCGTGGTCCGCTGCCGGATCGAGGGTCTCGCCTCGGTTGTGCCGGACCTGCCCGCCTTCCGCCGCATGCTGACGCGCGCCCGCGCCGGGCTGGGCTCCGACATGGCAGGGGATGATGCGTGGCAGGATGTCTCGGTGCGCGCCTCGCTGCTGCCCGAGGACATGCAAGGCGTGTTCATGATGATCGCCCGCGCCGCGAAGGAGGGCTGGCCCTGCCCGAGCGACGCGGCGATCGCCCGCGCCTATGGCTCGCACTCGCTGCGCCGCGCCCGGCGCCTGCTGACCTATATCGAGGAGCAGGGGCTGATCGTCTGCCAGCTTGACGGGGTTGGCCGGCGGACGGTGACGCTGGTGGAATTGGCCTGGGCGACGGCACCGGGGGATCCCGGTGCCGCGGAGGTGGAGCAGGGGAGTTTGGCGGTCTGAGGGGATGGTCTAGCGTGCAAGGGGAATGCCACGCGTCAAGGCGATGTATGACCGAGCGGTAGGTACAGCGGCGAGTCTTTTAGAGATCAGCCCCGATCAACTGACGAAGTACAAGAAATACGGCAGGACTGTAGCGCAAATATCTGCCGAAACTACGCTGCCGCCGCCGATTACCCCTTCGGTTCATTCTGTTGACATCTCCTGCTTCTGGAGAGATGGTAAGATACTACGCGGCGGCCCTTTTTCCGAAGATTTTATTCTGCAGCTTTATCAAAGGATTTCGGCAATGCGTTTGTCTCGATCGCGCCGACTTATGGCCGTCGCTTTGACGGCAATCGCAGCCGTTCCCTCTTATGGACATGCCGAGGACAGACTGCTGACAGAAGCGGTGCAGTTCAACGGCACGATCCTGTATCTCTCCACCGAGGTGCCTGGCCTGATCTTCGGCGCCGTGCGCAACGGCGAGACGGCCTTGGCCGGTTTCGGCAAGATTGCCGACGGGAGTGAAAAAGTGCCGGACGGCGACACAATGTTCCGCATCGCGTCCGTGAGCAAAGTGTTCTGCGGCAGCGTGCTTTCCTCGCTGGCGATCGACGGCAAGGTACAGCTCACCGACCGGCTGCAGGATCGCCTTGGCTGGGACGTCACGCTCCCTGAGAAGGATGGCCGCGCCCTCCGCCTGATCGATCTCGTCGCGCAAGCTTCCGGCCTTCCGCGGGAGGTGCCAGTGGCCGAGGCGCCCCCCTCCGACCCCTTCTCGACGAACACCAAAGAGGCGCAGATTGCCGCCCTCAAGGACAATCCGCTGCTATTCGCGCCGGGCACCGCCGTTCTCTATTCGAACTTCGGATACGACCTCCTCGGGGCGGCGCTCGCGAATGTCTCTGGAAAGCCCTATGCCGAGGTCCTGCGGGAGCGTGTCCTCGATCCACTCGGCATGAAAGACACGGTTTTCAACCCAAGACCGGCGGACGAGCCGCGCCTGATGCAGGGCCATAACTTCGGCGGCAGCCCCCTGCCCATCGTGCCGACGAGCACAGCCATGGAGTGCGCCGGTGGATTGTACTCGACCGCGGACGATCTGCTGCGCTGGATGAACTGGCATGTGGACAACAAGCCTTCCGCGGCCGACGCCGAGTTGCGGCTTTTGAACCACGCGGCTTTTTTGTACCGGGACGGGCTCGCGTCGGTGGTGGGGCTGGATGACGGCGGCCCGATGGACGCCATGGGTCTCGGATGGGTCATCATGCTCCCCAACGAGCATCGCCCGCTCATCCTCCAGAAGAGCGGCGGCCTGCAAGGGATGTTTCTCTATGTTGCGATTGCACCGACACGCGGCGTCGGCGCTTTCTTCGTCATGAACGAATTCAATGCCGCCGGCTTCATGGCTGGGGTCAAGACGACGAACGATCTCGTCGCAGAGATCGCTCCACGCTGATTTTCGCGCTGCTTCATGGCGCGGCCCCCTCCGGCTTTGGGCCGGTATAGCGGAGTATCCAGAGGCCCTGGTTCTTGTCGCTGATGTAGATGAAGCCGCGACGATCCACGACGACATCCTCGGTCTGCAGCACCAGCTTATCCTCAGGCATTGGCCCGTAGCGCCGGGTGGGTTCCGGTGGAATGAAATAGCCGACCTCACGCGGGAGCCGTGTGTTCGAAACATCGTAAATTCTGAGCCCGGCGTTGAAATGCGCGATGTAGAACAAATCGCCCTGTTTCTCGACGTCGGGATGATGTTGGTGGTGGTTGATGTTGTGCGGCCCGCGCCAGCCGCCGCGCGTGGTGAAGTCCGAATAGGAAGCGCCTTCGGGCGGCACGGGCTCCGGCAACAGCGACAGCAAGAACGGTTCGGCAGGGTCGGAAATATCGACGATCGACGCGTGATGCATAGGGCCGCGTCCATAAGTGACGTTCTCCGAATTGGCGAAGGCGATGCCCCGCTCGGGTATCGGCAGCACGCCGTGCACGCCGAAACGGGAATGAAAGGGCGGACTGAAGCTCAGGCTGCTGATCTGCTTCGGCTGCGAGACGTCACTGATGTCGAGCACGATGATCCCAGCCGCGCCATAAGGCAGATACACAAGATCGCCGACGACGTAGGGCGGGCCATGCAGCGATATGTCCTCGCCCGTGCTGGCGCAGAAGGCGCCGCACATGCATTGCGGCCGTAGTCGTAGCCGGTAGCGGTCCGACGCCTCCTGTGATGCTGCTGCGGGTTCGGCCGATGGGAAGCTCTCCCCGCCGGCCTCGTGCTGGCCCGGCACCCACCAGCGTCCGACCTCGCGTGGATTGGCGCGGTCCGAGATATCGAGAATGACGTAGATGTTACCCTTGTAACCGGGCATGCCGGCGGCAAGATGAACATAACGCCCGCCGGGATAGAGGTTGCGGTGCGTGCCGTTGCCTCCGGTCCGGTAATGACCGAGTTGTTTCGGATTGACGGGATCAGCGATATCCCAGATCAGGACCCCTTCGCCAAAAGCCGCGTCGGGGTCACCGCCGAAATTCGCGAAAGGTTTTTCGAGGGCCGTCACCATCGTATCGCCGGACAAATCGATCTGCAGCGTCCAGGTGTTCGTGCCCGGATAGGGCACGAACTTGACGACCTCAGGCTTCGCCGGATTGGTCACGTCGACGATGCTCCAGCCAGAGTGCCAGAAGTGTCCGGTATAAAGATACCAGCGCTCGCCGACCTGCCGGATCGCCATCTTGAAGGCAGGGCGATGATCGAGATCGGTATAGCCGATTGCTTCGACATGATGGGCGAAGGCGCCAGGGGGCGCCGGCGAGGCAGCAGGAACTGGCTGTGCAAGCGCCTCACAGACAAGACCGGATTGAGATGCGGTGGCAATCGCCGCACCAACAAGTGGAGCTTTCAACATCTGGCGGCGAGAAATCTCGGCATTCCTCAAGAGCATATCTCCCAGATTTGTGACTGCCTAAGCTTTGCGATTTTCAATATTTCTGTCCAATATTGATTGGAGAGCGATTAATTCGATTCTGGAAATTAAGAGATGGATCACAAGCTGATGCAGTCCTTCGTAGCTGTCGCCGAAGAGTTGCATTTCGGGCGCGCCGCAGCGCGCCTGCATATCTCCCAACCCCCTCTCACCAAGCAGATCCAGCAGTTGGAACAGGTCATAGGCGTGCGCCTGCTGGAGCGCACCAAACGCAAGGTCGAACTGACCGAGGCCGGCCGGGTGTTTCTCGAAGAAGCGAGAGCAGTCCTTCATCAGACCGGGCAAGCCGTCGAGCTTGCCCGCAAAGCCGGTCGTGGCGAAACCGGCCATCTGTCAGTCGGATTTATCGATGCCGCCATCTACAGTGTGGTGCCAGCTGTCGTTCAGCGGTTCACCGAATGTTATCCCGAGGTCGAGTTGAGCCTGACCGATCTGCGCATTCCCAACAGATAAAACTGGTAGCCGAACGGCAGCTCGACATTGGCTTTGTCCACCCTCCCGTGGTTCACAACGCTCTTCAAGCCGAAAGCATATTGGTCGAACCGCTGATCGTGGCCTTGCCGGAAACACATTGGTTAGCTTCAGAGACCGAGATCGCGCTGGCTGACTTGGCTCAGGAAGCGCTGATCCAGTTCCCGCGCAGCATCAATCCGTCCCTCTATGACGAGATTGTCGGGCTGTGCCGTTCATCCGGCTTCAGCCCGAGGATCGTGCGGGAAGCAACGCCCAAGCAAACGATCATCGGACTTGTATCCGTTGGGCTTGGCGTCTCGCTGCTGCCTGCCTGTCTCGAGAATCTGCAGCGATCCGGCGTCGTCTATCGACCTATTCGGGGCCGAAACCTGTCGATCGATACGTCAGTCATCTATCGGCGCGAACAGCCTTCGCCTGTGCTAAAGGCATTCCTCGACATCGTGCGCGAGACGACAGGCATAGTTCCAGAACATTTTGCTAAGCAGGCCGGCATGTGACGTGGGGCTCATCCATGACGCTGGCAAAGCGCTTCTCAGCTTCCGTCGTTTTTTGTTGCAGGGGACTCTCTACGCCCGAAAGCGAGTTCGGTCATCACCTGCCAATATAGGCGGCTAGTTCGTCCGGCGTTCCATTTGGGAAGGCCTGTTTTAGAAAGTCCAAGCACGCCGACACCCGCGCGCTGAGCAGCCGCCGAGATGGGTAGAGCGTCCAGAGAGCGATCTCGGGGCCGTCGATATCCCCCAATTTACCAGTGTGCCGTCAGCCAAGCCGTGGCTCACCAACGAAATGGGAAGACGTCCTGCACCGACGCCGGCTCGCACCGCATCCCGGACCATGATGAGCGTTGACAAAGCGCGGACCGGCTCGATTCTACTTGTTGACCGGCCACCGGGTGTCTTCCGTGCCATGTTTGCCGATCGCCTGCGCCGCGTCCAACGGCAGGAGCGGCGCGTCCACCGGTCGTGCGAGGAACATTCGGGCTCGCCACGACGACCAGGCGGTCGCGGAGAAACGCCCGCGCCTATGGCTCGCACTCGCTGCGCCGCGCGCCCGGCGGCTCTTGACCTATATCGAGGAGCAGGGGCTGATCGTGTGCCAGCTTGATGGGGTTGGCCGGCGGACGGTGACGCTGGTGGAATTGGCCTGGGCGACGGCACCGGGGGATCCCGGTGCCGCGGAGGTGGAGCAGGGGAGCTTGGCGGTGTGAGGCTGATGCGGTTTGGGCGAAAGCTGACGTGGCTCAACATCAGCAAAGCGCTAAAAGCCGCCCGGGTGGGTGGTCGATCAGAGTTTTCGCAATCTCTGTCGCCACGACATGCTCGAAAAATGCCCGCCCTTGGCGAACAGATCCCAGTCTGTCTCCGCGACCTGTCTTTAACGCAGGTGGCTCAATCGGCAATGTGGGTTTACATCGGCCGCCAAGTCCCTAGTTTTAGAGTTTCGCGCCGCGCACCTTAGTGCGTGAATGATCGAAAACGGGACCCGTGAACTCTGGCCGGTCCCTCAAAAACTCCCAAAGGATGACTGCCATGACACAGGCCAAGAATGGCGACACCGTGCGCATCAATTATACTGGACGTCTAGCCGACGGCACTCAATTCGATTCTTCTGGCAGCGAACCGCTGCAATTCAAGCTCGGTGAAGGGCAAGTGATCCCCGGCCTTGAGACCCATGTCGAGGGCATGGAGGTCGGCGCGAAAAGCACCGTCACCATTCCCGCCGACGCCGCTTATGGCCCCCACCGCCCCGAAGCGGTCATGACCGTCGACCGCGCCAGGGTGCCGGACAACATCAATGTCGATATCGGTACTCGATTGCAGGCCAGAACCACCGAAGGGCGCCCCATGCAGGTGACGGTCGTCGGCGTCGACGACGCCAGCGTCAAGCTCGACGGCAATCATCCGCTAGCCGGAAAGGATCTGGTGTTCGACGTTGAACTGGTTGAGATCGTTCAGGCGGCGTAGGGTATCCATGCGGCCAAAGGCCGTGGTGGCTATGATTTCGGGTGACGGACTTCCGCAGGAGGTTCGGCGGTTTGTGCCACCTGCCGCCCTGCTTTCCGCGCTTAGGCGATCGCCAAAACCGTGCCGACCTTCGTAAGGTTCGACGCTGCATCTGGAAGGGGACTGGCAGGTTCTGGAGAGCGAGGCCAAGAAGGCAGACTTACGCGGTAAGCCGCGCCGGGCATCCGGTGAATCACAGCTCCAGAGGCGTGTCTTGAAAGTATTTTCCGGGAGAGGCACCGAAGGCCGCCCGAAAAACCGCGATGAAGGCGCTGGGGCCTGAGTAGCCGAGTGCAAAAGCGATGTCGCCGACGCTTCGGCCACCGGCGAGCCACTCCACCGATTTCAGCAGTTTCGCCTGCTGTCGCCAGGCGCGGAAACTCATCCCTGTCTCAGATTGGAAGTGACGCTGGAAGCTACGTGGGGACATGGCCGCACGTGACGCAAGCTCATCGAGGGGCCAATCTGCGCCCGGCTCATTCCGCATGTCTGCGGCGATGTCCCGGAGGCGTTCGGATGCCGGCAACGGGAGAGACAACGGTGCGACCGGACTCGTCTGGAGCTGGTCGAGAATGACTGCCACAAGTCGTTCGGCGCGGAGGCTGCCCGCGTCCGCGCGAGGTATTTCCAGAAACGCCAGGATTAGCTCGCGCAGGAGCCGCGTCGTACCGATCACGGAGACTTCCGGTGACAGGCTCGCCACCGCGTCGGGGCGGAAAAAGAGATAGCTGCGCTCCGTCTGCTGCAGGTAGGTCACCTCGTGGAGGACCCCGGACGGCACGAACACGGCGCGTTCGGGTGGGATGATGAAGTAACCCCGCTCGGTCTCCAGCCTCAGCGAACCCCGCACGATCTGGAAAAGCTGCGCCCGGTGGTGCGTATGAAAAGCGTAGGTCCGCCCGGCGGGCTCTGCTCCGCCCTGAGCGACAGCGGTATGCGGATAATCTCCGAACCCGTCTTCCGGCAAATGAACGTTGATCAGGTTGTCGCGGGCAATCATGGCGGCTCAGAGACATAATTTGTCAGACTGCCGATAACACGTCTGACGGCAATTCACTAGGTTGGCATTAACTCAGCACAACTTGGACGAAAGTCATGACACTGGAATTCCAAATAGCCGAAATCCCGGATCGCCTTGCCCGCGGCCTTCTGACGAAGCTACCAGCTTTGAGGTTCGGAGCCTCCGTCGTTGTGGGCTGGTGGCAACGGAGCGAGACCGAACACGCACTACACCGACTATCGGATCGTGATCTGGCGGACATAGGTATTGCGCGTCGCGATATTCGCGAGTTCGCTTGGACTGGCACCGTCGCAGCCAACGAGCGACGAAACAGATCACCGGCCGCTGCCATGGATGCGCTTGCCTGCGGGGAATCCCATGCCCCGAGCGGATGGATGGAAGCTGATCCCTTTCGCGACGGCTCACGAATTAATGCGATGTCCACGAAGCCGCGGTCAACGCGATAGCGCCGCCGGTCTTGAAACAAGCGTTACCAGAGAGGCAGACAGAATGCATGATGACGGGCTTTTCGACGAGAAGATCGCTGCGACCTACGATGATGATAAAGGCATCTCTGCGCCAGAGGTGATTGAGCCGGCCGTTGACCTCCTGGCCGAGTTCGCAGGAGGCGGGCGCGCCTTGGAATTCGCGATCGGAACCGGACGCATCGCACTTCCTCTCGCGCGGAAAGGGGTGCAGGTGGAGGGCATCGAGCTTTCGAGGCCGATGGTGTCTCGCCTTCGCGCTAAAGAAGGAGGCGCGGAGATCTCGGTAGCGATCGGCGATATGGTAACGACGGATGTCGCGAGACGGTTCTCACTCGTCTATCTGGTTTTCAATACGATAAACAACCTGACATCGCAGGACGCTCAGCTCGCCTGCTTCCGGAACGCAGCCGCGCATCTCGAACCTGGCGGACACTTCCTGATTGAGGTCGGCGTGCCACCGCTTCAGCGGCTGCCGGTTGGCGAGACGATCCTGGCGTTCGACCACGGCGAAACGCATTGGGGCGTCGACGAGTACGACGTGGTGAACCAGAATTTCTCGTCCCATCACATCTGGCTCCGTGACGGAAGCTATGAGCGATTCTCAGTACCGTTTCGTTATGCCTGGCCAGCTGAATTCGATCTTATGGCGCGACTGGCTGGTTTAAGGCTCAAAGAGCGTTGGGGCGGCTGGAAAAAGGAGCTGTTCACGCAGGTCAGCGATAAACATGTCTCCGTCTGGCAGAAGGTTGAAGGTTAGGACGCGTGGAGCGAAGCGTCATCACCCTCGTCCGCAACGCGCCGATGGGAAGCCGGCCGCTTTCAACGCCATGCCGCTGCTTCCGGTCACACGCAGCAGGCAACGAGAGCATCTCCTGCATCTTGGCTTTATCGTTGGCGTGTCCGCTTTCAGGATATGTTGAAGCCAGCCCAAACGACCGACATTAGGCGCAAAGCTGTCATGCACGGCTCCGTTTGCGAGAGTCTGCTTCGGTCAAAAGCAGCCCCGGCTCCAGCGGTTCCCCTACCGATCCTCGATAATCCGCAAATAAGCCGCCGTCACGAACAACACGATCAGCCCGAACAGAATCCGCCGCGCGCCTTCGGGCATCTGCAGGATGGTCAGCAGCGTCGTCAGCACGGTGAGGATCAGCGCGCCGATGATCGTGCCGGTGTAGCCGCCGCGGCCGCCGAAGATCGAGGTTCCGCCGATCACGGCCGCTGCCACCGAAGGCAGCACCAGCGGCTCGGCCAGCGACAGCGACGGCGCCTTGATCAAGCCGATATAGAGCAGACCGGTGATGCCGGCGAGCACGCTCGAGATGACGTAGAGCGCTGTGATCACCTGCCAATAGCGGACGCCGGACAGGCGTGCCGCCCCTTCATTGTCGCCGACCGCGTAAAGCAGACGGCCGAAGCCGGTGCGGTTCAAGGTGAAGACAATGAGGACGGCGATGGGGACGAACAACAGCAGCGCATTGGGTATGCCATAGGTGAGGCCGGTGCCGAGCCAGGCCAGGAAGGGCGGAATCTTGGCGCCTGAAGCGATGACGGTGCGCTGATAGACCTGCAGGCAGCCGGTGCCGATCAGGCTGGTGCCGAGCGTCATGATCAGCGGGTGCACGCGAAAGACGCCGACGCCGATGCCATTGACCAGGCCGATCAGCACTGCCGGCACCAATGCGATGAGGATCGCCACCGCCGGGTCATGGTTGACGACCTGCGTCGCCATGATGAAGGCGCTCATCGTCGCCACGGTTCCGACCGACAGGTCGATGCCGCCGGTCAGCATGGTCATGGTCTGGCACCCGGCAAGAATTGCCAGCGGGATGGCGAACTTGACGGTGTTGGCGAGCCAGCGCTCGTTGACGATGCCGGGGCGCAGGATCTGCAGGATCACCACCAGCATGACCAGCAGGATGATCAGCGGGATCAGCGGCCGGTCGGCCATGAAGCGCTTGATGCGGCGGCCGAAGGGTACGGGTTGGATCGCTGATATGCTCATGAGATTGCTCGCGATTGGGGTGGCGCGATGTTGGTCCGGTTGTCGCGATAGGATGGCGCTCTACGGCGCCCCCCTCTGTCCTGCCGGACATCTCCCCCTCTTGGGGGGAGATTGGCAGCTTCACACTCGGCGCCCTTCTTGCACCTTCGGAGATTGGCGAAAACCGTAGCGACGGCCAATCTCCCCCCAAGAGGGGGAGATGTCCGGCAGGACAGAGGGGGGCGCGAAGGATCGCTACGCTCATGCCGATCTGCCAGCGTCACGGCATTGCTCATGATTGCCGGCTCCGCATGGTGATGAAGGCGCCGAACATCACAACGGCGACCATGATCGCGCCCTCGATGATCGCGGTGACGTTGGGATCGATGGCCAGAAGCGTCAGGTCGGTGCGCACCAGGCGCAGCACGAAGACCGCGACGATCGGGCCGAGCAGTCCGCCCTTGCCGCCGCCAAGTGCGACGCCGCCGAGCACCACCGCAGCCACGCTGGCAAGAAGATAAGGGCCGGGAATGGGGGCGCCGATGCCAGTGCTCATGGTCAGCGCCAGCCCGCCCATAGCGCCGAAAAGCCCCGACAGGGCGTAGGCGATGATCTTGGTGCGCGCGACGGGCACGCCGCTGCGAAATGCCGCCAGCTCGCTGCTGCCGATGGCGTAGATCGAGAGGCCGAGCTTCGAGCGCTTGAGCGGTATCCATATGATGCAGAGGCAGACGACCAGCAGGACCAGCGCCTTCGGTATCCAGGCGGAGATCCCGGGCAGGCCCGGGATCGGGACGGTGCCGATGATGGTCGCCCTCAGCCATTCGGCCACTGCGCCGCCGGGCGCGCCGAGGACGAGCAGGGCCGCGCCCTGCAGAACGAAGAGGGTGGCCAGCGTGACGACGATATCGGGTACGCGGGTAACGACGATCAGCATGCCGTTGACGGCGCCCAGCACCAGCCCCATGGCCAGCACGAACGGCACCACGAACAGCGCGTATTCCTCGCTGGCGCCGTCCATCATCGAGGCGGCGGTGACGCTGGTCAGCGCCATCATGGCGCCGACGGAAAGATCGATGCCGCCGGCGATGACGACAATCGTCTGGGCGGCCACCGCAAAGGCGTAAGGCAGCACCGCGCGCACCAGCGAGCCGAAATCGCCGCTGCCATAGCCGGGCTGGATGAGCTTGGTGATCACCAACAGGATCACGAACAGGGCAATCAGGCCGGCGACCCAGCCCTGGCGGCGGATAAGGCGGCTCAAGGCGTCACCGCCGGGCTCGAGCGGACATCGGCAAGGATGCCGACGTCCTCCTTGGCGTCGCGCGGCAAGCCGTAAGCGGCGCGCATCAGCGCCGGCTCGTCGGCGAGTTCGACGGGGAAGACATCGACGACGCGGCCCCCAAAGATGACGATGACGCGATCGCAGACACGCTGCACCTCCTCGAGCTCGGACGTATAGAACAGCACCGACTTGCCCTGGTCGGCGAGTTGGCGCAGCAGCTTGTAGATCTCCTGCTTGGTGCCGACATCGATGCCGCGCGTCGGGTCGAAGCAGAGGATGGTCTGTGCCTCAGCGGCGATCCAGCGGGCGATCGTCACCTTCTGCTGGTTGCCGCCGGACAGGCGCTGCACCTCGCGCTGGGCGCGCGTGTCGATCTGCAGCCGCTCGATCGCATTGACGACCTTGGAGCCTTCCTGCCGCATGTTGATCGGCCCCCAGTTGCGCAAGGCGGCGCTGAACGGGAGCGCGATGTTCTCGCGCACCGAGCGCTGCATGGTCAGCGCCTCGGTGCGGTCGCCGGGCACATAGGCGATGCCGGCGCGGATCGCATCGGCCGGATGCGCGAATTTCACCGGCTGCCCGTCCACCTCGATCGTCCCGCCGGACGGGCGGATGGAGCCGGCAAGTGCAGCGAAGAGCTCGTCCTGGCCTTGGCCCTCAAGCGCGACGACGCCTGCGACCTCGCCGTTGGCCAGATCGAACGACACGTCGTTGAGCTTGGTGCCGACACGAAGGTTCGCCACGCCGAGGCGCGGACGGCTATCCCCAGGCGAAGCTGCCTGGCTGGCCTGGCGCGACGTCACCCGCGTCTTTTCGACCTTGGCGCCGAGCATCATCTCGACGATGCGCTCCTCGACCCCCGGTTCGATGTCGACGACGCCGACGGTCTCGCCGTCGCGAAGCACCGTGGCGCGGTCGCAAAGTGCCGATATCTCGACAAAACGGTGGGAAATGAAGATCACCGAACGGCCGCTGTCGCCCTGGCGGCGAACGACTTCAAGCACCTTTTCCGCAAGGTTTGCCGGAAGTGCTGCGGTCATCTCGTCGAGCAGCAAAACGTCGGGCTCGACGGCAAGAGCGCGCGCCAGATCGAGCACGCGCAGTACGGCCAGCGGGATGTCGCGCGCGATGTCGCGTATGTCGAGGTCGGGAATGCCCAGCTCGCGCACCCAGGCGCGGAACGGCTCGACCGGCGTGTCGGTCAGGCGAAGGTTGGAGGCGACGTCGAGATCCGGGATGAGCGACGGTTCCTGATAGACGGGAAGCAGGCCGGCGCGGCGCGCATCGGCGGGCGAGCGCACGTCGCGGGCTTCGCCGCGGATCAGGATATGCCCGGCATCGGCCCGTATGGCGCCGGTCAGGATCTTGACGAGCGTCGATTTGCCGGCGCCGTTGGCGCCCATCAGGGCGTGAACCTCGCCCGGCAGAACCGACAGCGACGCGTTGCGCAACGCCACCACGGCGCCGTAGGTCTTCACGACGCCGGTAGCGTCCAGGAGGGGATTGGTGGTCAAAATCGCGTTGCTCTCGTTCCAAGCTTTCCAAATGTTATGGAGCCATGATCGGTTGGCCGTCTACGGTTGACGATGCCGGCCGAAACAGCGACCCTCCCTTCTCCCCTTGTGGGAGAAGGTGGCCTCGCGAAGCGAGGTCGGATGAGGGGTGTTCCAGGGAACACCAACGCCTCATTCCTTCCAGCACCCCTCATCCGTCTCGGCGCTGCGCGCCGATCCACCTTCTCCCACAAGGGGAGAAGGCAGAAGCGCGGCTCGTCAAGCCTGCGATTACTCGCCCGGGCCCTTGCAGGCGATGATCTGGTCCTTGGTGTAGGTGGTCCACTCCGGGATGGAGATCGAGACCGGCCATTCCGGGCTCAGCGACGGATCGGCCGCGCCCTTCAGCTTGGCCTTGCCTTCGTCGGTGGCGTTCTCCCAGAGCTGCGGCTCGACCAGCACGGTCTGCTCCGCCGGCTTCTTGCCGTTCAGGATCTGCAGGGCCAGCGTCACGCCGGCGCCGCCGATCGAGCCGGGGTTGGTCACCGCCGCCCCGACAAGCCCTTCGACCGAGTTCAACTGGCCGACGAAGCCGGCATTGTCGGCGCCGACCACCGGCACCAGCGGCGTCTGCGACTCGACCAGCGCATCGACGATCACATTGTCGATGCCCGAGGTCCAGATGCCGTTGAAAGGCGATCCGGTGGCGATGAAGTCGAGGATCTGCTGCTTGCCCTGATCCTGCTGCCAGCCGGTGAAGACCTCATGCACGACCTTCACATCGGGGAATTCCGCAAGCGCCTTCTTGAAGCCCTTGTCGCGGTCGCTGTCGGCCGAGGCGCCGGCGGCGCCGCGCATGTAGACGACGTCGCCCTTGCCGCCCATCTGCTGGAACAGCCATTTGGCGCCGAGATAGGCGTATTGTTCCTGGTTGTTGGAGATGATGTAGGCCGAGGGCTCGGTGACCGCCTGGTCGACGGCGACGACAACGATGCCGGCCTTGGTGGCTTCTTCCAGGGCTGACTTGATGCCGGCTGGATCGGCCGGGTTGACGACGATGGCGTTGACCTTGGCGCTGATCAGGTTGCGGATGTCCTCGAGCTGACCGGCAGCGTCGGTGTTGCGGTGGGCGATGTTCAGCTTGGTCACCTCGCCGGAGGCGAGCGCCTGGGCCTTCATCGCGCAGATCATCTCCTCGCGCCAGCCATTGCCCTGCACGGTGTTGGAAATGCCGATCGTGTATTTGGCTTCAGCGGACGAGACGCCCACCGAAGCCATGAAGGCCGCGCCGGCAAGCAGCGGGACTATGGTCAAAAGTTTTTTCATTTCAGTCTTCCTCCACAATGTTTTCAGTTTCAGGGCCTGATCCTGTCGACCTGAGACAGGATCAAAGCCAAGCTGTTTGCGCCGTCACTTCACGAAGGGGCGCAGCACGTCGCGGGCGAGTAGAAAACCCCGCTTGACCTTGTCGTCGCTCCCCTCAAACCGCCGGTCCTCGTGCTCGATGATAACAGGCCCGTCGTACCCTGCGCGATAGAGACCGGAGAAGATCACATTCCAGTCGACATCGCCGAGCCCCGGCATGCGCGGGACCTGCCAGCCTATGCCGGCCGAGAGGATGCCTCGCTCGTAAAGTCCATCAGGATCGATCATCAGGTCCTTGGCATGGACATGCAGCATGTACGGACCGAATTCTCTGATGAAGCGTGCCTGGTCGATCATCTGCCAGACCAGATGCGACGGGTCGAAGTTCATGCCGACATCGCCGCCCCAGGCTTCAAGGATGCGGCGCCAGATATAGGGCGAATAGGCGATGTTGTGCCCGCCCGGCCACTCGTCATAGCTGAAGATCATCGGGCAGTTTTCGAAGGCCAGCTTCACGCCATGGTCTCGCGCATGGGCTGTTATGGCGGGCCAGATCTTGAGCGCCTCTTGCCAGTTGGCGTCGATGGTTTTTGAAGCGTCACCGCCGCAGAAGGTGTTGACGACAGGCACGCCCATATGGCTCGCCAGCACGATCACCTTCTTCAGATGGTCGATGACGGTGTTGCGGTGGGCGGCATCGGGATGCAGCGGATTGGGGTAGAAACCGAGGCCCGAGATCGACAGCTTCTTCTCCGCCAACGAGGCGACGATCTCCTTGGCCTGCGCGGCTGACGTCGAAGCCGCATCGATATGGCTGGTGCCGGCATAGCGCCGGGCGCCGCCGGAGGATTTCGGCCAGCAGGCAATCTCCAGCGCCTCGAAGCCGGCAGAACTTGCCCAGTCGGAAACCTCGCCAAGCGAGGTGTCCGCAAACGGCGCGGTGAGCAGTCCGAGCTTCATATTGCCTCCCTTCCCCTTACTATGCCGATTGTGCGGGCCGCTTCAACCGGGCAACCTCGGGTTGTTCCAAACTTCGCCTGACGACTGCCATCGGGTTGTCTGAGAGCAGGCCGTCGAGGGCTGATGTGATAGCCCTGCGGAAATCGCCATTTGCGGCAAGCTCCGGATCGAAGATCGTGTCGATGGCGAGGATCGCGGCTGCCAAAGCCCTCGTGTCGGCGCCGACCGCGTCGGCAATGCGGGCGATCCTGTCGGCATAGGGATCGGACACCGGCCAGCGCTTGCCGAAGCGTGCCGAGGAGCGGATCAGATAGGCCATCCAGCCTGCGACCGGGACCGACAAGAGCGCGATGCTTTCGCCGCGCCGCAACCGGTCGCGGATCGGGTTGAGAAGCCGCTGCACGATCTTTTGCGAGCCGTCGGTGGCGATCTGGTGGTTGCGATGGCGGATCGCTGTATTGCGCAGACGAGCGAGGCTTTGCTCGACATAGGCTTCCGGCGAGACGCCGGGCATCGGCATCAAGGTCGGCAGCGTCTCGT
>NZ_RZTI01000125.1:0-18030 GCF_003997275.1 Mesorhizobium sp. M6A.T.Ce.TU.002.03.1.1 | reverse complement strand
CTTGTCGATAGCCGGGATATTTCGCGCCGCGTTTGTCGCCGTGCGGCAAACCAGACGCGCGCGCATGGTTGCCGGTGCGCTTGCCATCGCAGCGATCTCGGCCTGCACCACAGGCAGCGTGCTTTCGCTGGAACCGGCCGTCGATGTCGGCAGCCAGACATCAGCCGTTCCGAACTACGCGGGCATGCAGAGCCTCGTTCCCTCCAACCCGTACATGACCGCCGCCTATCCGCGCATGGACGAGCCGATGGCGCCGACCGAACAGATGCCAGCCAGCGAAATCGACTGCCGCAAGGAGTTGAAACGTCTGGGCGTCGTCTACACCGACCTTGCGCCGATCCACGAAGGCCAGTGCGGCATCGACTATCCGGTCAAGATCTCGGCCATCGGCAGCATCGGGATGAAGCCGGCCGCGACGCTGACCTGCGACATGGCCGCCACCTTCGCCGGCTGGACCAGGAATGAACTGGTTCCGTCCGCCCGCTGGCGTTATTTCTCCGGCGTCAGGACCATTCGCCAGGGCTCGAGCTATTCCTGCCGCAGGATCGCCGGCGAAGGCACGCTGTCGGAGCACGGCAAGGGCAACGCCCTCGACATCATGAGCATCGAACTCAGCAATGGCAACGACATCGACGTGCGCAAGCCCGGGCTGTTCGCCTTCCGCACGCGCGGCTTCCTCAACACTGTGCGTGCCGACGGCTGTCAGTATTTCACCACGGTGCTTGGTCCCGGCTACAATTACGACCACCGCAACCATTTTCATTTCGACATCAAAAACCGCAAGAACGGCTACCGCGCCTGCCGCTAGAGCATCGGACCCAAAAGTGGATACCGGTTTGGGATAACCCGATGCTCCAAACAACATGACACCGAGCGCATGCCCACTGCCCAAGGTCTGCGCCGCCGCGTAGAATGACGCCACATAAAGTGATGCCATATCACCGGGGTGGTACCTCGTGAGCCGACGAAGCCTTCGACGACGCGCAACGACCTGGCTGGTGGCGTTCTGTGCCGGCTATCTCGTGCTCGCCTATTTCGCCGCGCCGGAATTCTGGACCCTGCGGGACCGCAACTTCCGCACACAGCGCTTCGAGATGGTGACGCACACGCCGCAAGGCATTGCGGGCGATCCGATCAATGTCGGCCTCGTCGGTACCAAAAAAGAGCTGGTCCATGCCTTCGCGGTCGCCGGATGGGACACGGCCGACGCCATCACGCTGAAGACCGCGATCGAGATCGGCGAAAGCGTGCTGTTCGATCGGCCCTATCCCGACGCGCCGGTCAGCCGGTTGTTATTCGAAGGCCGTGCACAGGATCTGGCCTTCGAGAAGCCGGTCGGCGACAGTGCCGACCGCCGTCATCACGTCCGCTTCTGGCAGACCGACGCGACCGGAGACGATGGCCGGCCGCTCTGGCTGGGTTCGGCAAGCTTCGATCGCGGCGTTGGGCTCAGCCACGACACCGGCGCGATCACTCACCATATCGGTCCCGACATCGACGCCGAGCGCGATTTCCTGATCCGCGACCTGTCTGCCGCAGGCATGCTGATCTCGACCAGCGAGATACCAGGCATCGGTGCGACAAAGGCTGGGCGCAATGGCGGTGGCGACCCTTACTTCACCGACGGCAAGGCGGTGGTGGGCGTGCTCAGGCAGCTGCCGTAGGCGCGTCGCTGGCGATCCTTGGCCGGCCCGATCACGTCAGCGCGGTGCGGCTTCCGCTTTCGGCTGCTCTCTCGATCGCGGCGATGATGCGATGCACTGCGACCGCATCCTCGAAGCTCGGCGCCGAGCGGGTACCCTCGCGCAGATCCTGGGCCATCCTGGCATAAACGCGGGCGACGTTCCCCGGCTCCACATCCTCCGGCCAGCCGGAACGGTATGAGGCGGGGACCTCCAGCGGCCGGAACACCTTCTCCCCGTTCCGCGCGCCTTTGAGGGAAAGCTGCACCATCTGCGTGTGGCCGGAAGGACCCGATATCAGGATATCGCCTTCCGTGCCGTTGATCTCCCAGACCAGGCCGTCGTCATATCGAGCTGCCCCGCCTCGATAATGGATGGACAGGGGCGCGCCACTGGCGAGGACCCCGCTGACCAGCACCTGGTCAGGGGCGGACACGGGCAGCGTTTCCCCGGTATCGACGGCGAGCGCCGTGGGCCGCCGCGTGGCCAGCACCGCGGATACCTCCGCGACTTCGCCGAGCACATCCCTGAGCGCCGCCAGCGTGTGCCCCACCGGGATCGTCAGCATGGTGGCGCCGTTGGCGCGATCCAGCAGATAGGCGTAGATCTTCTTTTCGGAGATGGAGCCTCCCCAGCCGCCGCCCCGCGCTACCAGGGTGGTCGACAGCACCTCGCCGACGAACCCGTCGGCGATCAGATGTCGCAGATACTCAATTTCGGGAGCAACGCGCGCTTGGGTTCCGACCACGCCCAGGACGCCCTTGGCCCGGGCAAGCGCGGCGAGTTCCTCAGCCTCGGCCAACCCGTTGCCAAGCGGCCATTCGCAGTAGACGTGTTTGCCCGCGCCGATCGCCGCTTTCACGATCTCCAGGTGAGGAGGCACCTTCACCGTAACAGTGACGATGTCGATCTCCGGCGCCGCGATCAACTCGGCAACGCTGGCGAAGGCCCGCGGCAGTCCGGTCGCGCCGGCCGCCTTCTCGGCGCTGGCCAAGTTGGTGTTGGCGACGCCGACGATCTCGAAGCTCTCCGATAGTGCATTGAGCGCAGGAATATGGGCCCGTGCCGCCCAACTCCTGCCCGGTTGCAATCCGACAATACCGACCCTGAAGCGTTGTCCTGGCATGGTGTTCTCCTTCACGCAGCTTTGGCTTTGCCGTTAGGATCGCGAGACCGGCCGTTCCGGAATCCTGCCCGGACAGGCTTCGACCTGGACAGTCCGAATTCGCCCGTCTGCCAGGATCTGTTGATGCCGGACCTGCTGATATCGAGGCTCATCTCGTTCCGTGCTCCGCGTTTGGTGACTACGCCGGACATCTATGCGGTTTCGCTATGGAATAAAACTCTCCGGTAGTGCATATTTGGAAACAGATTGACGAGAAAAAATATACAAACGGAGAGCGGCGTTGGAACCAGCCGGCCTGCAAGGCATTCTCGCATTCGTTCAGGTGGTCGAGGCCGGCAGCTTCACCGATGCCGGCAGACGGCTGCATGTGACGAAATCGGCGGTCGGAAAATCGATCGCGCAATTGGAACAGCGACTGGGCGTTCGCCTGCTCAACCGCACGACCCGCAGCCTGAGCCCGACCAGTGAAGGCTTGGGCTATTATGAAGCCTGCGTCAGGGCACTGTCCGAAATCGAAGCCGCCCAGTCATTGCTTGCCGCACGCCGGCTGGTGCCTTCCGGCCGGCTTCGCGTCGACGTGCCCCTGGCCTTCGGCCGCAGATGCGTGGCACCCGTGCTCTTCGAGATATCCAAGCGGTTTTCGGATCTGACGATCGAAATCTCGTTCAACGACCGGCGCGTCGACCTGATCGAGGAAGGCATCGATCTGGCGGTCCGCATGGGCGACCTGGATGACAGCCTGTCGCTCGCCGCGCGCCGCATCTACGCCCAGCGCTCGGCCATCTGCGCGGCGCCCTCCTATCTCGAAAAACACGGCAGGCCGCGATCGGTTGATGATCTCGCAAACCACGGCGTCATCGGCTACGGCCGCGACGGCGTTGTCCGGCCCTGGACCGTAAAGCATGCCGACGGCCATGTTGGAAAATTCGTGCCAAGGGCGCGGCTTGTCCTCGGTCACGGCGAACCGATGCTGGATGCAGCCCTTGCCGGCTGCGGCATCGTCTTTCTGCCGACCTGGCTGGCGGCCGACAGCCTCAAGAGCGGCGAACTCGAGACGGTCCTGTCGGACTGTCTCGTCGAAGACATCGTGGTGCATGCCGTCTGGCCGGTGACACGCAGCCTGACGCCAAAGGTCCGTGTCGTCGTCGACGCCCTGATCGAGCATTTTTCGTCGCCGACATGGGACGCCGCATGAGATGGTTGCCCCCGCCGCCATGAAAAATGACGTCCATCTATTTTCGAAGACCTCGCCGCAATGCTATTGACCCCTCATGCTTTACGTTGAAATCGCTATCGTGGTCGTCCTCATCTGCGTGAACGGCCTTCTGGCAATGTCCGAGCTTGCCATTGTCTCCTCGCGGCCTGCCCGTCTCAAGGCAATGATCGACCGCAACGTCACGGGTGCCGGCCGTGCCTTGGCGCTCGGCTCCAATCCCGGCAAATTCCTGTCGTCGGTGCAGATCGGCATCACCCTGGTCGGTGTTTTATCAGGCGCGTTTTCCGGCGCCACGCTGGGCGAGCGGCTGTCTGTGTTCCTGGAATCGACGGGTGTGCGCGAAAGCCTTGCCGACCCGATCGGCGTCGGCATCGTCGTCGCCCTCATCACCTACTTCTCGCTGATCATCGGCGAACTGGTGCCCAAGCAGATCGCGCTGCGCGATCCCGAGCGCGTCGCCGCCAAAGTTGCTCCGGCGATGACCATCCTTGCCACCGTCTCGGCACCGCTGGTGTTCCTGCTCGACATCTCCGGCCGCGCCATGCTGTGGCTGCTCGGCCAGCGCGGTGAAAGCGAGGAGAAGGTCACCGACGAGGAGATCAAGATGCTGGTCGCCGAGGCCGAACATCACGGCACCATCGAATCGGACGAGCGGCGCATGATCGCCGGCGTCATGCGGCTCGGCGACCGAGCCGTCCGCGCGGTGATGACGCCGCGCACCGAGGTCGACTGGATCAACCTGCAGTCCGACGACGCGGCGACCCGCAAGCTCCTGATGGAGACGCAGCATTCGCGCCTCCCAGCCGGCGATGGCAGCGTCGACGCCATGATCGGCGTCGTCCAGACCCGCGACGTGCTGGCCGCGATGCTTGGCGGTCGCGCGCTCGACCCGCGCCGGCACGTGCGCGCCGCTCCCATCGTCCATGACCAGGCCGACGCGCTGGATGTCCTTTCGACACTCAAGGAATCCAACGTGCCGATGGCGCTGGTCCATGACGAATACGGCCATTTCGAAGGCATCGTCACCCCGGCGGATATACTGGAGGCCATCACCGGCGTCTTCCGGGCGGATCTCGACGCCGGCGACGAGGAGAACGCCGTCAAGCGCGAGGACGGCTCATGGCTGCTCGCCGGATACATGCAGGCCGACGAGATGGCAGACGTTCTCGGCATCGACCTGCCCGAGAACCGCGACTACGAGACCGTCGCCGGTTACGTGTTATCGCACATGCACCATCTGCCGGCGACCGGCGAATGCGTCGATGCGCAGGGCTGGCGCTTCGAGGTCGTCGACCTCGACGGCCGCCGTATCGACAAGCTCATCGCCACGCGCCTGCCCGGCGGCCATCGCGAAATCGTGCGGTAACAATCAACACGATTGTAGGCCTGTTCGAGTGTCAGCTCTGTGGCCGCATAGCGGACAGGCAGCTTCTAGTGTGAGATGTAAGTGAGCAGACATTCAGCTCGGCGCAGGCTCGGGCCTAATCTTGACTCGAGTCGACCTTCATCAACACATTTTGCTATCGGATAACCGACATTCGCGGCAACCAGCGCTGATGTCCCGTTGCGGACTTTCCATTGCGGACTTCCCATATCTCGCACGAAAGAGCTGGACTTGATTGAAACTCTACCGTTCGAGCAGATCAGCCACACGACCTAGCCTGCCAAATACCAGACATTGCGCCGTCGCTTCGGCATGGGAACGCGCGAGCCGGAGAAAATTCGGTGGTCGCGCAGCCGCATCATGCAGACCTATTGGATTTAGGACCCTAGAGGATCGATTCGCAGCAGTTTCTGCTTGCCGACCGAGAGTTAACGGAATGCATAAAGAGTATGCAAAGGTTCGAGGCAAAGGAATGCATATGGACGATCCGCTTAGATCCATGAATCGGCCCGGTCTTGGACGTGCAACGATGGGCTACCAGCCGGCCGAGAGTGACTTGCTGAGCGAAGTTCTGCGCGACTTGCGTCTTGCCCATGCTCGATATGGCCGCAGCGAATTGACGGCGCCCTGGGGCATCGCCGTGCCGTTCAGGGAGGGTGTACGTTTTCATGCGATGCTGGAAGGTCATTGCTGGATACAAGCCAAGAGCTTGCCGCCGCTGCTGCTCGAAAAGGGCGATGTGCTTCTTCTGCCCCATGGAACAGAGCACACCATGTCCGACCTGCCCAAACGGCGAGCCTTGCCGCTTGCGGATGTCAAACCGGCGTTGATTGGGAACGGAACTTACGAGTTGAAGTCTGGCGGCAGCGGTGCGCGATCGTTGATCGCATGCTGCACGATCGGCTTTGAGGGGCCGACGGCAAATCCGCTGCTGGAACTGCTGCCTCCGGTGATGCATATCCGTCATGCCGAGCACGGCGATACCGACCTACCAATCCTCGTTGCGATGATGGCGCGCGAGGCTGAAGGGCAAAGAATCGGCTCGGCAACGGTAATGGCGCGCCTCGCCGATATTGTCATGACGCAGGTAATCAGAACCTGGGTCGAGACGTGTTCCAACGATCTGACCGGTTGGCTGGCGGCCGTGCAGGATCCACAAATCGGGGCGGCGCTTGCAAGAATCCATCGCTCCCCCGGGGAAGACTGGCCAGTCGATCGCCTGGCGGCATTGTCTGGGCTGTCGCGATCGAGGTTTTCGCAGCGATTCAAGAGTCTATTATCCGTATCCCCCGCCCGCTATCTCCTGCAATGGAGGCTTAGGCTGGCGGAATCCTGGTTGCGGAACGGATATATGTCGCTGTCACAGGTCGCGTCGGAGTTGGGATATGAGTCCGATGCATCCTTCAGCAGGGCATTCAAACGCTTCATAGGCGTCTCGCCAGGTGCGGTCCGAGATTCCGGCCGCGGGTGAGCATAACAGAGACGACATCGGTCCTGCATATCGCCTGATCCGACCCACAGCCGATGTAATCGGCGCGACAAACGGCCAGACATTCAAGCGTTTCTGCCATAGCGGCGCCGCACCAGGATCTGCAAATTCCCAAATGCCGTAACCACTTCGACCGATTCGCGAGCCAGCAACGACCGTCGCGGTGGATTATCGAAGGAGCAATAGCCGGCACTCGCATGCGCCATGAACGCATGACGCGTGAATGCAGAATACCTCCTAGGCCGCTACCAGAAGGAGACTCATATGGCGTTGGTGTTGCCTGATCTTCCCCCACCAGCCACTGGCGAACACACGCCCTATTGCATTATCGCCAAGCATCGCGCCGCTCCTGGTCAAGGCGAAGCGCTCGTTACCCGGATGCTTGAGGATCTCGAAGCGACGAGATCAGAAACGGGCTGTCTACAGTTCCACATCCATCGTGATCGATCTGACCCTGATCTCATCGTCATCTACGAAGTCTGGCGCAGTATCGCTGCACTCAAAAGTCACTTCGGCGAGGCCTATGTCCAGAGGTTCGTCGCCGATGCCGGCGAATATGAGCCTGGCGACATGGAGACGCAGTGGCTCGAGATGCTGAGCCCATATGCCAGCGGCAGAGATCCGCGATGATCGGTGACGCGCAGCCTCTTCTGAATCAGCGCGTCGTGATCGTTGGCGGCACAAGTGGCATGGGTATGGGGGCGGCCCGGGCAGCCTCTCAAGCAGGCGCCGAGGTCATTGCGCTCGGGCGGCGCCCGTCGGCGAAATTGTCTGCAGAGCAAAGCGCCCACGGTTCGATCACGTTCCAGTCGCTGGACATGACCGATGATGCGGCGGTCGAGCAAGCGTTCGAAACACTGGGAGCGCTCGACCACCTTCTCATCACCGCAACTCCACCGAGTCCTGGAGGAACCTTCCTCTTCCAAACGATGGCCGACGCGCAGGCCGTTCTGTCTGGCAAGTTCCTGGGCAGTTGGTCTTGCGCGCGGCACGCGGCGCCCAAGATGCGGAAAGGCGGTTCGATCACATTCACTACTGGTGGCTTGGTGACCAGGCCTCGCATGGGCGCTTCGATGATGATGGTCGCGTTCGCTGCTCTGGAGGCGCTGACACGAGCCCTTGCGCTCGAACTCGGTCCGATCCGCGTCAACACAATCCGTCCAGGCGTCATAGACAGTGAGATGTGGGCCGGCATGCCGCAAACCAAGCGCGAGGCGTTTTTCGCGTTGGTACGCGAGCGCTTCCCAGCGGGTCGGGTTGGAAAGGTCGACGATATCGGCAAGGCCGCACTTTTCCTGATGACTAATGATTTCGTGACCGGCGCTATTCTAGAAGTGTCAGGAGGCGAAACACTGGTCAGCATCGAATGATCTAACAGATTAAGTCTCAAGGGTTAAGAGATCAGTATCCATCGGATTCATGCGGCAAGTTCACAACGGTGACCATCAATCAAGCGCGTTACTGACATTTCAAATAAACAAATGGACCGCAGATGAAAAGAATCATTGAGACACTACACGTTGCCCTATTTGTCGTTGCGTTCGCCCTGCCCGTTCCTTTCGGCGCATTGGCTCAAGATGGCTCGGCCGCGGCCGCGCCCCCGACGCAGTCCGAGTTGCCGAAATGGCCTAGTCGCGGATTGCCGGGTCAGGCGCATGAGGTTTTGGCGCCACTAGTTGGCACCTGGCGGGTCCAGTTGAGCTTCTACGGCACGCTCGGCCGCAGCCCCGATCAGCCGCCGCTCGTGACGGACGATCTCATGAGCCGTCGGCAGTGGTTGGCAGGCGAGCGTTATATCGAAGATGCGATGGAGGGGACGCTGGACGGAGCGCCAATCTGGCGCAAAGGCTGGCTCGGCTACAGCATCATGGACGACCGATAGGAGTGGATCACGATCGATCCTGTCAATACAACCATGATGTACTACAAAGGCGCCGCCGGATCGGGAAATCAAAGGCCGATCAGCATGTCGGGGGCCTTCACCGACCAAGGCGTCGCGGGCGAAGACACGGTCGGTAAGTCGGTCGGCATGCGCACAGTAATCAAAATCGAGAACAACGATCGCCATGTCTTTGAGCTCTATTTCACACGTCCCGGACAGCAAGAGGCCTTGGCCACGCGCGGCGTCTATACACGGCTGAAAGAGTGAGCGTCCGCTCGAGGGCGGCCCGGCGTCTCATTAGCTCGCTCGGTGCTTGACGGCGCCGGGTCTGAACCATGGAGCCGAGAGTTTGTATGCAGATAGCGGCAAAATACCCGCAAGGCCAATAATTGTCGAACCGGCAGCAATGTCCAGGTTCACGTCCTGAACCCCTGATTTAGAATGTGTGAGCGGGGGGTTCACCAACATCTAAACTCAGGATGCATCATGCCTAGGACTGTTCGCTATTTGACCCATCCGCAGGTTCGGATCGAGCCCGAGAAGACCGTGCCAAACTGGTCGCTGAACGAGATCGGCGCGGGGCGGGTCGTCGCCTTGGCATCGCGTCCTGGATTGCTCGCCCTGACACGGCGGGTAGTTTGTAGCAACGAAACCAAGGCGATCGAGACCGCGCAACCGATTGCAAATGCTCTCGGCGTTGATCTGGAAATGCGCCCTCGCATGCACGAGAATGACCGCAGCGCGACCGGCTTCCTCCCTCCAGAAGAATTCGAGAACACCGCAGATGCCTTCTTTGCCAACCCGTCGCAAAGCGTTCGCGGCTGGGAGACGGCTCAGGATGCGCAGCGCAGGATTGTGGAAGAGGTCGAGACCTGCCTCTCCAGCCCGGGGGTAGGCGATGTGCTGTTCGTCGGGCATGGCGGCATCGGCACGCTCTTGTTTTGTGCCTTATCGGGCTTTGCCATTGATCGCCGGTTCGACCAGGGACCGGGCGGTGGCGGGTGCTGGTTTGAGTTTGAAATTGAGAAGCGCAAACCGTTGGGCGGCTGGCAGCCAATGGAGGTACTGTCGAGGATTCCTAGCCCCTGATATCGCGTCCAGTGGCTGACTTCCGCCCAGATATGCCGCCATCGAGGAGACCAGACCAATGCCAATCATCACCGTCCGATACGCAACAAGCCACGAGGTGAGACCCGAGGACGTGGCCAGTGCGGCGTCGGCAGCATCCACCAGCTTTTTGCGCAAGCGCGCTGACCTGACAGCCGTCATCGCCGAGCCCGTAGATCAATCTCGGTGGTTCATTGCTGGCAAAAGCCTTGCAGAGCACGCGCTGGCGAGCTTCTGGCTAGAGATCCGGATCGTTGAAGGCACCAGCACCAAAGAAGAGCGGGAGCGCTTCATAACCGGCATTTTCGAGGCGATGGGCCAACTACTGGGACCCCTCCATCACGAAAGTTACGTGCATGTCCATGAGGTCAGGGCCGATGCCTATGGTTTCGGCGGCCGCACGCAGGAGCGGCGCTTCATCGAGGCGCGACCGCTCCCTGCAGTCCCTGGGGCGGACTGATGGTGTCTCCGGCGCCATTTAAACGGAATTGCCAAGTTGATGCACACTCTTTGAACATCTGCACAATCGCGTAGGCCTGTGTCGACGGCTCTGTCGCTCAGGATGCGCCATCGGCGGCATGCTCACCGCAGGAGATATATGCAATGGCCGACACGACAACACCCCATACCGCGCTTCTCACGGCCCTCGCGACAGAGCATTTCGTGCAGCAATCGGCGATCAGCGCAACCATCAGCGAAATGGCGTCGCGAACGACCATCTACATCATGTCTCTATCGAGCGCTCTAGTGGCGACGGGCTTTGTCGCGCAGTCGCCTGAATTCCTTCAGCCGTTTCTCCTAGCCGTGCTGCCATCGCTCTTTTTGCTGGGTAGCTTCACCGTCCTAAGGTTGATCGATATAGCCGCCGAGAACATGCAGGCCCATATCGGCATCGCCCGGATCAGAGCCTACTATCGAACGCTGGGGGACGATGCTGCTTTTCAGTTTTCCAAAGAGTTCGGCCGCTGGCCAGAAAACGACGCCGAACCGTCGCTGCGTTCCGGGCCGCTCCTGGCGCATCTCACCACAGCCGCGACGATGATCGCTTTCGTAAATGGCATTGTCGCGGCGGCGGGCGTGACCCTTCTAGCACTATATATCGGATCAGCGTTGGCGCCTGCACTGTGCCTTGGTGCCGGCACAACAACCGGCTTGATGATACTTTTCTATTGGTACCAACGCCTTCGAACGAAAGGCATGGTCCGTCTCGCCAAAGCTTATGGCCCTGAAAAGAGCGTTCTTTGAGCGGGAGGTCAATGCAGTATTGGCGCAACCACGACTTCCAGCGCGGTGACCGGCGCTGTCTGCTTCCAGGAATCCGCAAAGCTGATCTTTACGGCCGACATAGACAAATTCCAACGTGTGGCAATTTAATTGACTACGATACTAAGGTATCAACACGACCTTGCCGGTCGAGCGGCGCTTGTCCAGAACCCGGTGTGCTTCGCTGGCCTGGTCGAGCGCGAAGCGGCTGCCTGTCGTCACCAAAAGCTCTCCGCTGGCGGCTAGATGGAAAAGCTCTGACAGGCTACCGCGGAGCACGTCTGGAGAAAGCAGCGGCAGCAGGGCAAACCCTCTCAGCGATTGGTTTCGATTGATCATCGCCTCCAGATCGGAGGCGCCGAGCGCGTATCTGCCCAGGGCGGCAAACACCAGTTCGCCGCAAGGCGCAAGCGCGGCGAGCGCTGCCGCCGTCATCGAGCCGCCGACAGTATCGTAGACGATATCGACGCCAGCGCCGCCTGTTGCTTCCCGGACCCGCGCTACCCAATCCACACTGGAATAGTCGATGCCCGCATCGGCTCCAAGCGACAGGGCAAGATCGAGCTTGGCCCGGCTGCCGGCGGCAGCGATCACTGCGCCGGCGCCTTGGCGCTTGGCCAGTTGGACCAGCAACGAGCCAACACCGCCGGCGGCGGCAAGGACCAGCACCGACTTGCCCTTTGGCGGGCTTTGCCGCAGCAGATGGAAGGCCGTCAGTCCCTGCACCATCAAGGCCGTCGCGGCTTCGAATGAGAGCGTGTCCGGCAGAGGCACGGCCAGCTTTGCGTCGATCGTCACATAGTCGGCATAGCCGCCAAAGGGACGCGTTGAAGCGAACAGCGGCGCCGCGACGCGTCTCCCGGTCAGCGACGTGTCCACTCCTTGCCCGACCGCCTCCACGATCCCGGCAGCCTCGACGCCGAGGACCATCGGCAAGTCCGGTGTCACCGCGTAGCGATCCGCGCGCATCAGCACTTCGAAGAAATTCACTCCGGCTGCATGAACGCGGATCAGCACCTCGCCTGGTTGCGGCTCAGGCTTCGGCATTTCGACGACGTCGAGGACGTCGGGAGCGCCGAAACGATTCAGTTGAATGGTTCTCATGGCATGCACCCATCGCTATGGCATCGGCTGCTGTTTGCCACTATCTGCCTGATCGCGACTACACACTCATTTGTCCGCTGCTGACCAGAAGGTGACCATGGCCAAGCTGACCAAGAAGCTGCCAACCAAAAGACTGCCGATGCTGCCGGCGGAACGCGCCCTGAAGGTGATCTCGGGTCGATGGAAGGCTGTCATTCTCTACCATCTCTTCGACGGCCCCCGGCGGCTGTCGGTGCTGAAGACGCTGGTGCCCAACATCACGCAGAAAGTGCTGATCCAGCAGCTTCGCGAAATGGAAGGACACGGCCTTATCAGACGCGAGATCTTTGCCGAGATTCCCTCACGCGTCGAATATTCGGCGACGCGCCTCGGCCTCAGCCTCGAGCCTATCCTTCTGGCGCTCTGTGAGTGGGGCCAGCACCACGCAGATGAGCTAAATGAGGTGGACCGCCTTGCCGACTGCATCATCAGGCCACGGCAGGCGCGGCAGCCAGCCATCGCTTGAATCAAAAAGGGGCGGCGCAAGCGCCGCCCCGGATCCTTGGGAGGATTGTTCCGGTCTGCGGTTCAGGCCGCCTTGACTTCCTCGGTGACGGCGTCGGCCTGGCGCGCCGCCTTCAGGACCTTGGCCCACCAGGCAACGTCGTTGACGAGCGCGGTGGCGGCCTGATTCAGATGCTCTAGTTCCTCGAGCTTCTTGTCACCTTGCCGGACAGCAAGGAAATCGCCCCACGCAATGTGGACGGCGGACTTGACCGGCGCCATCTGCAATTCCACGGCATACAATCTGAGCTGCTCGACTGCGCGCGAGCCACCGACGCTGCCATAACCGACGAAACCGGCAGGCTTCTTGTTCCATTCATTGGCAGCGTAGTCGATGGCGTTCTTCAGCACGGCAGTCGGGCCATGATTGTATTCGGCGGCGGTGAAGATGAAACCGTCGAATTCCGCAACCTTCTTCTGCCAGCGCTGCGCCACTTCATTCTGCGACGGCGCCCAGGCGGACGATGCGACCTCGTCGAAGAACGGCAGCGGGAAGTCGCGCAGGTCGACTACTTCCACGTCGATGTCGGCATGCGACTTGGCGATCTTGGCGATCCACTGGGTCGGAACGTCGGCAAATCGTGCGGCGCGGGTCGAACCGACGACAATGGCGATTTTGGGCTTGGACATAGAGGGGCTCTCCTTTAGGCAAATTTCTGGTATCGTTTAGATACCTGAGCTATATGAGTGACCGAGCAGATGACGCGCAAGGAGGCACCTTTTTGTTACCAAGGCACCCGCACCGCACCGAGGACTGCCGCGCCATCTCGGAAATCCTGCAGCGCGTCGGCGACAAATGGACCGTGCTGGTCGTCGGCAAGCTCGGTGACGGGCCGCTGCGCTTCAACGAGCTGCGCAGCGCCGTTGGCGGTATTTCGCAGAAGATGCTGACCACCACCTTGCGCGGGCTGGAGCGCGACGGCTTCGTCACCCGGACCGTGTTTCCAACCATTCCGCCGCGCGTCGATTATGAGCTGACCGATCTTGGCTACGAGCTTCTTGTGCCGGTCGGTGCGCTCGGCGAATGGGCGCGCAAGAACACCGAGCGTGTCAAGGCCGCGCGGGCGAGGTTCGATGGGATTCATGCCTGAAACTCTTGCGCTGCAAGGGTTTGCGCGCGGCGCGTAGCGCAGACGAATTCTTCGGCTGCATCTGCATTCCGGCCCGCAGACGGCTTTCGGTGCGTTTCGACTTCGGGCCCGATTGACCACCCTGCATGGCGCAGGCCGCCTCTTTGCCGTCACCGCGCCGGTGTCCCACGTCGTTGCAACGCGGATTCCGCTCCTGATCACTTGCCGCTTGAGAGTGTGGTTTTCGGAGGCGCCACTGGCTTCGGCCTCGTCTCGTTTGATCTCGGTTCAGGCGGTTGCGGCGAACAGGCCGAACAAGGCTGCAAGCGCCTGCCAATGCGCCGTTCAGCAATCGTTGACGCATTGTCTTTTCCCCCATGCCCTGCCGGACATGGTCACGGAAACGTGCGAACGCGAAGCATCACACAGCATCGCTATTCGCATCTCTTTGCGGGAGGCTGGCAGCGGCGGTGCCGTTGACTTCCAGCTGACTACATCCAGCCGATCAGCCTTCCGCCGGAACCGCCTTCGGCTTGCCTTCGCCGTCCAGCGCCACCATGACGAAATCGGCATGGGTGACCTTCTCCATCAGGTCGGAGAGGTAGCGCTGCGCCCATGCCTCGACCTTGAGCGTCATCGAGGTACGGCCGACGCGCTCGACATGCGTATAGATGCACAGCGTGTCGCCGATCTTCATCGCTTTGGCGAACGACATTTCCTTCACCGCTGCCGTCACCACGCGGCCCTTGGCGCGCTCGGCGGCGCGGATGCCGCAGGCAAGGTCCATCTGCGCCATCACCCAGCCGCCGAAGATATCGCCCGCCGCATTGGCGTCCGAAGGCATGGCCAACGTCCTGAGCGTCAGATCGCCGATCGGCCGTCCATCCGCATAATGCACCATGCGCCAAATTTCCTCGATATCGATCTTCTCCCGATCCCGTATCGGGATGGCAACGGTGCGTCAACGCGCCGCCAGCCGGCAATGTCGCAGTTTGAAGCTCGGCTATTGGCGTCCGTTGCCAATGAGCGCGTAGCGGATGGAGCCGACCGCGGGAGGTCTCGGCGCTTGTGCCACCGGATTCGCGCGTCGCCCGCCAGGATGATTTCCGTGATTGTTTCAAGTGGTGAACGCCGGTTGTCGGGGAGCACCATCGGTGGTTACCTTGATGGCAATTTGGGAGGACAGCCTCATGCCGGCAAGCGGGCGAAACGATGAGATTGGAGGAGACGATGCCAGGCGTTGAAGCCGCGATTAGGGATCTGCTGGAGCGTCGATCGGCCGCCATGGGCGCCAAAGACATCGAGTGGCTTATGTCCCTTTACTCCAACGACATAGTCTATTTCGACCTCGTACCGCCGCTTCGCTATGTGGGATCCAACGCCCTTCGCGAGCGGTTCTTAGATTGGTTTCCCCGCTGGTCTGGTCCGATTGGCCAGGAGCTTGGCCAACTGGATGTTGCGGCCGGCGACGCGGTTGCCGCCGCATGGATGCTTATCCGAGCGCATGGCGCCCTGAAAACAGGCGCGAATGTCGGCTACTGGGTGCGCGTGAGCAATGCATTTCGTCGATCTGGAGACAGATGGACGATCACGCACGAGCATGTTTCCCTCCCCGTCGACATGCGGAGCAGGACAGCAGTCTTGGACTTGACCCCATAGTATCGCTGGGAAGCTCAGTGACGCCGGACGCATGCGCCGTCTAGGGTAGAGCCTGAATTCCGAAGCCGCCCGCGTCCATCATGCAGACCTGTGGTTTCATCGTGAAGCATCTGACATGAAGCTTACCTTTCACCCTCTGACATCAGATCTATGGCCCGCGCTCGAGGACCTGTTCGGTGAGAGCGCCGTCTGCAGTCGCTGTTGGTGTATGTATGGGCGTATCGGCAGTTCTTATCGAAAGCGACCAGGTGAGGAAAACAAGGCCGCGTTCCGGCAATCCGTGGAGAATGGTCCCTCCCCAGGCATACTTGCTTTCGACGGCGATACCGCCGTCGGCTGGTGCCAGGTGACACCGCGAGATGCCGTGCCTTGGCTCGATCGGCTGTGGCAGCTCAGGCGGGTGGATGATGCGCCGGTCTGGTCCTTGTCCTGCCTCTACGTGCGAAAAAGGTACCGCCGGCAGGGCGTCACGTCACACCTGATCGCAGCGGCGCTGGAAGCTGCAAGGCGTGCGAATGCCCCTGCGCTCGAAGCCTATCCTTTTGATGCCGATGTATCGCCGAGCGCCTCCGGCTGTGGATACGCCTCCACCTTCGCTCGCGCCGGGTTCAGGGTCGTCGCCCGCAGGGTGCCAGCCCGCCCGATCATGCGTTATGATCTCAAGCAAAATGCTTGATGATGGGGTGCGATGCTTGGACCGCTTGCCCACGAGGCAAAGGCCGCTTCGGCCAGGACCCCGAAGGCAAACGATGTGCCGGTCGCTTTTTTCACAGGCGATGCCGGAAGCTCCGGTGATCGCGGCGGCTTGCGGCGTCTAGGTTGAGCAAAAATCCGGAGCCGTCGCGCATCCATCATGCAGACCTATGATTTCATCGTCGTCGGCTCCGGCTCGGCCGGCTCGGTTCTGGCCGAAAGACTATCGGCCTCGGGCCGCTTCTCGGTGTTGGTGCTCGAGGCCGGCGGCACCGACCGCCGTTTCTACGTGCAGATGCCGCTCGGCTACGGCAAGACCTTCTTCGACCCGGCCGTCAACTGGAACTACAAGGCCGAGCCGGACCTCGGCCTCGCCGGCAATGTCGATCACTGGCCGCGCGGCAGGCTGCTCGGCGGCTCGAGCTCGATCAACGCCATGGTCTGGATCCGGGGCGCGCGCGAGGATTTCGACGCTTGGGCAGCGGCCGGCAATCCCGGCTGGGGCTTCGACGACCTGCTGCCTGCCTTCAAGGCGCTCGAGGACAATCAGGCCGGCGCCAACCAGTGGCGGGGTGTCGGCGGTCCGTTGCACATCACCGATTGCTCTAGGGCTGTCCACCCGCTGACCAAGCGCTACCTCGCGGCTGCCAGCCAAGCCGGCCTGCCGTTCAACCCGGATTTCAACGGCGCGTCACAGGAAGGCGTCGGCATTTATCAGATCACCACCAGGAACGGCCGCCGTATGTCGGCCGCCCGCGCCTTCCTGCACCCCGCCATGAAGCGCAAAAATGTCCGCGTCGAGATCAACGCGCTAGTGACCAGGATCCTGTTCGAGGGCAAGCGCGCCGTTGGTATCGAATATCTCCAGAACGGCGAAACGAAGACCGCGCGCGCCGGCCGCGAGGTGATCCTGTCAGGCGGCTCGATCAATTCGCCTCAATTGCTGCAGCTTTCCGGGGTCGGTCCCTCGTCGCTCCTTGGCCCGCTCGGCATTCCCGTCGTCCATGCCAATGAGAATGTCGGGGCGAACCTGCAGGACCATGTCGGCATCAACTACACCTTCAAGGGCAGGCTGCCGACGCTCAACCAGATCCTGCGCCCTTGGTGGGGCAAGCTCATGGTCGGCATGCAATACATCCTCATGCGCTCCGGCCCGCTGTCGCTGTCGATGAACAATGCCGGCGGCTTCTTCCGCACCGACCCGGCGGCGGCACGGCCCAACATGCAGCTCTACTTCCAGGCGTTCTCGACCGTCATCCCGAAGAGCGGTGAGCGCCCTATCCTGACGCCCGACCCGTGGCCGGGCTTTTCCATCGGCCTGTCCAACTGCCGACCGTCGAGCCGTGGCGAGATCATGATCCGCTCCAGCAATCCGCGTGACTATCCGAAGATCGTCGCCAACGCCTATTCGACCGAGGCGGACGTGGCCGAAATGCTAGCGGCAGTGAAGTTCGTGAGGAAGATCGCCTCCATGCCGGCGATGGCCGACATCATCAAGGAAGAGGTGTTGCCGGGCCCGTCAATTACCTCCGACGCGGATTTGATCGAGGATTTCAGGAAGCGCTCCGGCACCGTCTACCACCCGGTCTCGACCTGCCGCATGGGGCCGGACGCTGCCCAAGCCGTCGTCGACCCGCGCCTGCGGGTTCACGGCCTCGCTGGCTTGCGCGTCGTCGACGCCTCGATCTTTCCCGATAACATCACCGGCAACACCAACGCCGCCTCGATCATGACCGGATGGACGGGCGCCGAATTGGTTCTGGAGGATCAAAAAGGAAAATCACCGACGTCAGATCCTGGGTCGTCGGCAAT
>NZ_RZTI01000124.1:0-18241 GCF_003997275.1 Mesorhizobium sp. M6A.T.Ce.TU.002.03.1.1 | reverse complement strand
TCTATGTTGTGCCCGGGCGCGCGCTGACCGTGGTCATGACATCCGATGAAGACGGCCCCGCCGGCCGCAGCGGCCACCGCGACGATCTCCATGCCTTGCTCGAGCGGATCATTGAGGCGACGAAAGACGTGCGCGAGGCCCGCAGCAAGTAATGCATGTCGCGCAAAAGTGAGCAGCGGGTTTGCGGTAACGACATGCATAAAAAGAACTTATAGCGCGTCGCATAAATCCATCCAAACGCGAAGCGCTTTAACTGGACCCTCTGCACAGAGGATTTGACGGTTCGATGGGTTGCAAGCTGGCAGGCTGTCATGCAGTCCGGCCCCGCGAGGAAGTCGCTATTCCGCCGCCACCCCTTTCACCTCCAGATAGCTTTCCATCGAGTCGTCCATCGCCTGCAGCCAGGGCGTATGGTGCAGCGGTGCCATCGTGCCGGTCATCAGCGAGCGGTAGGCGTGGTCGCGGAAGCTCATAATGTCTTCCACCTTGTGGTGCTCCCACTCCATGAAGGTTTGATTGACAGTCTCGACATCGAAGCCGGGATAGTCGGTCTGCTCCATCAGCTCCTTGGTGTAGTCGCCCTGGAACCAGATCATCTGCTCGGCGTCTTCCAGCGTTTCCTCGCGCGCCCGCCACTTCCTGCCGTGTTCCGCCATCGCCTCGGCCGAAGGCAGCTTGATGCGGCCCATGATGACATCGCGGGCGAACCAGGCCTGCGCGTCGAACATGTTGAAGGTGTAGAACTGGTCCTGCATGCCGATATAGGACAGCCGCGGGTTCTTCTCCCAGACGACGCCCTCGTAGAGCCCGTCCGGCCACATGCGGTTGGCGGTCTTGAGCTTCAGATCCTCGGTGAGGAACGGGAAGGCGTGCAGGTAGCCGGTGCACAGGATGATGGCGTCGACATCCCTGGTGCTGCCGTCCTTGAAATGCGCGGTCTTGCCGATGACCTTCTGCAGCAGCGGCACTTCCTTCCAATTGTCAGGCCATTTGAAGCCCATCGGCTTCGAGCGGTAGCTGGAGGTGATCGATTTCGCGCCGTATTTGTAGCATTGCGAGCCAATGTCCTCGGCCGAATAGGAGCGGCCGATGATCAATATGTCCTTGCCCTTGAATTCCATGGCGTCGCGGAAATCGTGGCTGTGCAGGATGCGGCCGTTGAAGGTCGAGAAGCCCTCGAAATAGGGGACGTTGGGCACGGAAAAATGCCCGGAGGCAACGACGACGTTGTCGAACTCCTCCGAATAGGTGACGTCGTTGGCGCGGTCATGCGCGGTGACGGTGAACTTTTTCGTCGCGTCGGAGAAGGTCACCATGCGCACCGGGCTGTTGAAGCGCACCCATTTGCGCACGCCGGATTTTTCGACGCGGCCCTTGATGTAGTCCCACAGCACGGCGCGCGGCGGATAGGAGCCGATCGGCCGGCCGAAATGCTCCTCGAACGTATAGTCGGCGAATTCGAGGCATTCCTTCGGTCCGTTCGACCAGAGGTAACGGTACATCGAGCCATGCACCGGGTCGCCATGCTCGTCGAGGCCGGTGCGCCAGGTGTAATTCCACAGGCCGCCCCAGTCGGACTGCTTTTCGAAGCAGACGATTTCCGGGATGTCCGCGCCCTTGTCGGCAGCCGCCTTGAAGGCTCGAAGCTGGGCCATGCCGGAAGGTCCGGCTCCAATGACGGCAACACGACTTTTCATTGCAGGCCTCCCGGTCTCATTTCCCTAACGAAACAAATTTCACTGACAGGACAGTAATTGCCCCTTCGATGCTGTCAACAGGCCTTGTTGCGAAACCTCGTTTTCGCCGGGCCGGATTTCAGCGAAACCTGATCGTCGTGGGTATTGGAAAACAAACAAATCGATCGTGGATCGTTGTGTGGCGGTTGCGCTCCTGTATCGGCACCGAATATGTTCACCGTGAGTGAAATAAATCCGCAAAACCCCGGGGTGGCGACATGGCGAAGAAAGCTTCCAATTTCAGGAATGGGGCAGCCCCCGCCAAGACCAAGCCATCGCCGAAGGGCGTGGCAACGATCCGGACGCCACTGACCCAGGATCCGCATGCCATTCGCGACACCCGTGAAAAGGTCCTGGAGGTGGCGATCGGCCGCGAGGTGCGGGCGTTCCGCAAGAAGCTCGGCATCACCGTCGCCGATCTTGCTGTTGCCACCGACATTTCGCTCGGCATGCTGTCGAAGATCGAAAACGGCATCACCTCGCCGTCGCTGACGACGCTGCAGGCGCTGTCGCGGGCGCTCGGCGTTCCGGTCACCGCCTTCTTTCGCCGCTTCGAGGAGGAACGTAGCGCCGTCTTCGTCAAGGCTGGCGAAGGGCTCGACGTCGAGCGGCGCGGCACGCGTGCCGGCCACCAGTACAATCTTCTCGGCCATATCGGCTCGAACACCAGCGGCGTTGTCGTCGAGCCCTATCTGATCACGCTGACCGAGGATTCCGATGTGTTTCCGACCTTCCAGCATGAAGGCATGGAGTTTCTCTACATGCTCGAGGGCGAGGTCGTTTACCGGCATGGCAGCAATCTCTACCCGATGAAGCCAGGCGACAGCCTGTTCTTCGACGCCGATGCGCCGCACGGGCCGGAAGTGCTGACGCAACTGCCGATGCGCTATCTCTCGATCATCTGCTATCCGCAGAGTAGTGCTGGGTGAGGAGGCTTCCGAACGTCGGCGCCGCCCCTCATCTGCCTGCCGGCACCTTCTCCCCGTGAAGAACGGGGAGAAGGGACTTGGCGGTAACGCTGGCGATCCCCCTCTCCCCGTTCTTCACGGGGAGAGGGTAAGGGTGAGGGGCAGCGCGAACAGCAAAAAGATAGAGCGCTCAGTCCGGCCCGAAGCCTGCTGACGTCGGGCTGCCATCATCCAGCTTCGACAGCCACTCGAGCAGCGTCGGCCGATAGCGCGTCAGGCCCTTGTAATTGGCGAGTTCTTCGGGAAGGTCGCGGATCACGCGATGCAGGCGCCTTGCCCATTTCGGCTGCGTCACCAGCTCGTCCATCTTGATCAGGTAGCAGCGGATCGGAAAGACGATGCCGTTCGAACGCGGCAGCCGCCAGAAACTTTGCAATTCGACGCGCAGATGGACCTTGTCGCCGACGTTTTCGGGCGTCACCGTCGCCCGGTCCGGTCCCCATTTGTGATAATTTTCCGGACTGGTGTCGAGGCGCGGATTGATGGTCATCGTCCAGTTCAGCCGTCGCGCCGGCTTGCCTTGCTGGATGTTGGTGAGGAACTTCAGCGCCCGGACGAATATGCCCTTCTCATGCGCCAGCGGCACCGGCGCGTGCCATTCGAAGAAGTTCATGCCGATGTCAAAATCCAGCGACCAGTCGGCTTGGGTGGTGACCATGCCGGCATCCATCCACAGATTGCCGTCGCGCTGGTCGAGGATGCAGAAATCGCCTTGGCTCTGCCGCGTGATGTATTCCATCGGCCCATAGGGCAGTGTCGACACGTCGCCGAAGGTGAAGGTGTCGTCGATGCCGAGCGGCCGGTTGATCCAGCGCCAGCGGTCGCCGTCGCGCGTAAGCGTAAAATGCTCGGGATAGCCCAGCGCCTGCTGCTCCATCAGAAGTTCGAGCAGGTCCCAGCCGGCCAACGTCATGTGCGGCAGCGACTGGCAGCGCAGCGGGTCCTCGGCCAGCACCAACGCGCGGTCCTGCATCTCGGCGACATAGTGCTCGTCGACGTCGATCAGGTTTTCGAGCACGCTGCCCTTCGGCCCCAGAACATGCGGCTCGATGTTGACCGCATACATGTAGCTGTCTTCGTGGAACGGGAACGGAAACCGCCTGATGTGCTCCGGGCTGTTCTTGAAGGTGAAGTCGTCGCGGAACGTTTCCTTGCGAAAGGTGATTCCCAAGCTCGCCTCCTATCTTTCCAGCACCAGCGACCTGCCCTCGAAGCGCGACACGCAGGGCATGATCTTCTTGCAGGATCGATGCTCGTCCTCGCTCAGCCAGTGGTCGTTGTGGATGAATTTGCCGTCATGCGCGATGACGTTGGTTTCGCACTGGCCGCAGACGCCGCCGCGGCAGAGATAGGGCGGATCGACGCCGGCGGCCTCGATCGCTTCGAGCAGGCTCTGCTGCTCGCCGACGCGGATCGTCTTGCCGCTGACAGCCAGCGTCACCTCGAACGGCGCGCCGGGCTGGGGGGCTGCGAAATGCTCGAAATGGACGGTCTCCGTCGGCCAGCCGAGAGCGGCGGCGCGATCGCACACCCAGCCGATCATGCCCGACGGGCCGCAGACATAGAGATGCGTGCCGAGCGGCTGCGACGACAGCAGCCGGTCGAGCTCGATGCGCTCGTCGCGGTCGTCGTGATAGAGCCTGACCCGGCGGTCGTAGCGCTCTCGGAGCACATCGGCGTAGGTCCCGAGCGAGGCGGTGCGGCAGGTGTAATGCAGCTCGAAATTGCCGCCTTCCGCCGCCAGCTGCGCGGTCTGCGCCATGAACGGCGTGATGCCGATGCCTCCCGCCAGCATAAGATGCTTCCTGGCACGCAAATCGAGCGAGAACAGATTGACCGGATAGCTGATCACCATCTCCATGCCGGGCCTGACATGCCTGTGCATGAACAGCGAGCCGCCTCGACCGACATCGTCGCGTCGCACCGAGATCGTGTATTCGCGCGTGTCGAGCGGCGAGCCCATCAGCGAATAGGGATTGAGCCTGGTCCGCTCACCATCGCGCATTTCGACGACGACGTGGGCGCCGCCGGAGAATGTCGGCAGCAGCGCTCCATCACGCCTGCGGAAATGGAAGCGCGTCACCAATTCGTTGACCGGGACGACATCGCTCACCACGACGTCAAGCTTGGTAGTGCCGGTGCTCATCGAAAGATCTCCTCCGTGGGAGGAATTTCGCTGCGGTCTTCCGCATTGATGCAGACGCCCTGGAATGCCGCGAGGCGCCTGGAATAGTGATCGCGTACCAGAAGAAGCAGGCCACAATGCGAACAGGTCGCCGGCTGCGTCGTCACGTTTTCGGTGATGCCCTTGCAGTGAACGCACTGCATGCGGCGCGCCAGCAAGCCGCGGTGCTCGGTCTGGATCGAGGTATGGTCGATACCGGCTTCGAGCGCCGCCTGCATGGCCTGGCCGATCAACCCCTCGGTGCCGGCGAGATAGAGGCGCAGGCCCATATGGGCGTTTGCCAGGGTCTGCTTCAGCCGCGGCAAGGCGCTGGCAAAGGAAGGTCCCTGGTAGAGTTGTGCCGGCTTCAGCGCCTCGAGTGCGGCGACATGCTTGCCGTCATGGTCGGGGCTGGGGCCGGGGATGAAGATGATATGGGCGTCGGCAAAGAAGCCGGCGGGCGCCTTAGCGGCCATATCTGATATCGCCAACGCACCCTCTGCATCCGCCACGAAAAGATGGTGCTTGCCGGGCTGCGGGGACAGGGTTCCATAAACCGGCCGGCTGATGATGCTTTTCGCTGCCATTCTCTCGGTATGCCTCAGCCTTTCGCCGTGCGCTTGGTCTTCTTCGGATCGTCGAAGGGAAGCGGCTCAGCCGTCGCGCTGATGGCGCCGCTCTTGTTGCGGATCTCGAGCCTGGTGCCATGAACGGCGCAGTCGACGTCGAGCCGGGCAATGCCCATCGATTTCTTGACCAGCGGTGAATACATGGCGCAGGTCACCACCCCGACCTTTTTGCCGTCGCGATAGACCGGCGCGCCCTCGTCGGCCGGCTCCTTACCTTCGAGCAGCACGCCGAAGATCTTGAAGCGCTCCTTGCCCTTGAGGCGGTAGTGCTCCTCGGCGCCGCGAAAGCCTGTCTTGCCGGGGCTGACGGTGAAATCGAGGCCGAGTTCCCACAGCGTATCGCCAGGGCCTTCGTTCTCGAACGGATACTTCTGCGAATTGTCGTAGGGGTAGAACAAGAGATAGCTCTCGACGCGCAGCATATCGAGCGTGGTGAACCGGCACGGAATGATGCCGGCGCTCTTGCCCTCGTCGAGAATGGTGTCCCAGATCGTGCCGGCATCCTGGCCGCGGCAGAATATCTCGTAGCCGCGCTCGCCGGTGTAGCCGGTGCGCGAGATCATCACCGGAAAACCGAACAGCCGGGTCTGCATGTGATGGAAATAGGCGAGGTCGCGAATGCCGGGGACATGCTTTGCCAGATAGTCGACTGACGTCGGCCCCTGCAGCGAAAGGTCGTGCAGATTGTCGTCGAAGCGCAGCGAGACATCGCGGCCCATCGCGGCGCGTTGCAACTCCTCATGGCCGGTGCCCGAACCATGCACGACCATCCAGGCATTCGGACCGGTGCGGTAGAGGATGCAGTCGTCGGTGAATTTTCCCGCCTCGTTGAGCATGCAGGCATAGGCCGACTTGCCAGGATATATTTTCTCGACGTCGCGCGTCGTCGCCAGGTCGATCAGATGCGAGGCATGCGGCCCGGTGATGTGGACCTTCTTCAGGCCCGACACGTCCATCAGCCCGGCCTTGGTGCGGATGGCGATGTATTCCTCGTCGGCGTCCTTGTCGTAGGTCCAGGCGGTGCCCATCCCGCTCCAGTCTTCGAGCTTCGAACCGAGCGCACGATGGCGATCCGCCAAGGTCGAAAATCTCCAGGATGCCGTCATGGACTTGCTTCTCCTCAACATGATTGCCGACGTTTCGCCCCCGCAGGCCACTGAGGCCACATGCGGCGGTCCGCGCCATATTGACTCAAAACTCCAAAAGCGCGCAATACTAAGATGCAAAAAGTTTTACTGAGAGGCAAGGAACGCAACTAAACGGAGGGGACATGAAATGGAAGGGAATCTCAACGCTCTAACGACCATTTTCACAGAGTTCTATTACTGGGTGACCATCGTCATGATGTTCCTCATCCATGTCGGGTTCTGCATGTACGAGGTCGGCGTGTCGCGTCGGCGCAATCACCTGAAAACGCTCATGAAGAACGCGATGGCGATCCCACTCGTCACGATCACGTTCTATTTTTTCGGCTGGTGGATCTATTTCGGCTTCCCCAACGGGCCGGGCATCGCGGGCGGACTTGTCACCGCACCATTTGCCGAACCATGGAATCCGCTGATGGGCACCCACCTCTCCGGTGTCAATCCAGGCGAGACGGGGGTCACGCCTACCGATGCTGCGCTGTGGCACCGCCTCAACGGCGTGTTCTGGGGCGCCTTCCTGCTGTTTTCCATCACGACGGCGTCAATCATCTCGGGTTCGATCATAGAGCGCGCGCGCTCGGGTGCGTTCTGGATCGTCGCGGTGCTGGTCGGTTCGGTCCTGTGGATCCTCGACGCGTCCTGGGGCTGGCATCCGCAGGGCTGGATGGTGAAGCTCTGGGGCTATCATGATGCCTATGCATCGGGGGTCGTGCACGCGATCGCAGGCGGAGCGGCGCTCGCCTTTCTCATCGTGCTCGGTCCGCGCATCGGCAAGTTCAGGCCCGACGGCACGGCGCGCGACATCCCACCCCATAATGTCTGGCTGGTCACGATCGGCCTGTTCCTGATCTTCACCGGCTTCTGGGGCTTCTACGCCGCGTGCAACATTCCGCTGATCAGCCCGGCCACGATTGCCGGCCAGATCACCGGCGAAACCTGGACGGCAACCAACATCTATCTCGCGCCGACCACGCTCTCGGCGATCACCTTCAACTTCCTGATGTCGCTGTCGGGCGGGATGCTGGCCGGCTACATCGTCTCGAAAGGCGATCCTTTCTGGACATTCTCCATGGGACTTTGCGGCGTTATCTCAACCTCGGCCGGCAACGACCTCTATCACCCGATCCAGGCACTGCTGATCGGCGCGATCATCCCGACCATCTGCTACAAGCTGCACTATTTCGTCGAGCGCCGCTTCAAGATCGACGATGCGGTGGGCGCTGTTGCCGTGCATGGTTATGGCGGATTCCTCGGGGTCGTGGTGGCGGGCTTCATGCTGTGGGGACAGCCATCCTCGCCCTACGAGGGCTTCGCGCATATCAACCCGCTCGGCAATTTCGCTGGTGCGGTGCTGATGTTCGTGCTCGGTTTCGTCCCAACCTTTGTAGTCTGCAAGATCCTCAACAGCATGAACCTCCTGCGCGTGCCGGCGAAGGTGGAACTCGAGGGCGTCGACTTTGCCCTCAACCATGCTTTCGAGGCGTCGGTCCGCGAAGTGGGAACCGCCGAAAAGGCCATGATCAAATAGTCAACGGACAAGGAGAACCGCAATGTCTACTAATGGAATGGAAAGCTGGGCCGTGGACCTCAAGGACGTCGGCGCGATCTACCCGTTTCAGGGTTCCGAAGTCGTGATGGTGATCATCGGCCTCGTCTTCTGGATCGGTTGGCACGTCCTCCAGACGCGCCACGAGAGCGCTGAAATCGAAGCCGATATGGCTGCGGATCGCACCGGAGAGGAAACGAGAAAGGCGATCGACCGCCATTAAGTCGTCATCGGGTCGTCTGGCGCGTCATTTGCGCCAGACGACTTGTCCAACATGAAAAAAACTTTCATGCGAGTTGAATTCGACTCATGAAGCTGGTAGCACTAATCATACCTCACCTCGGGAGCCTGACATGTGCGGAATCGTCGGACTGTTTTTGAAGGACAAGTCGCTCGAGCCCCAGCTCGGCTCGATGCTGTCGCAGATGCTGATCTCGCTCAGCGATCGCGGCCCCGACAGTGCCGGCATCGCCATCTACGGCGCGCCAACAGGCAATGAGGCCAAGATCACCATCCAGTCGGCAAAGCCGGAGCGCGACTTCCGCAGTCTCGACGCCGAACTGGCCAAAGCGATCGGAGCCCCGGTCAGCATTGCAGTGAAGTCGACCCATGCCGTCGTCAGGACCACGCCCGCCAAGATCGATGAAGCGCGCGAGGCCATCCAGACGCTTCGCCCTGATATCCGCATCATGGGGGCCGGCGACGTTGTCGAGATCTACAAGGAAGTCGGCTTGCCGGAGGCGGTTGTCGATCGTTTCGACGTGCGCAGCATGACCGGCACGCACGGCATCGGCCATACCCGCATGGCGACGGAATCTGCGGTGACGACGATGGGCGCGCATCCGTTCTCGACCGGCGCCGACCAGTGCCTTGTGCACAATGGTTCGCTGTCCAATCACAACAATGTCCGCCGCGAGCTGATCCGCGAAGGGATGAAATTCGAGACCGAGAACGACACGGAGGTCGCGGCCGCCTATCTCTCCTCACAGATGGCACATGGCAAGAATCTCGGCGAAGCACTGGAAGGCACGCTGAGCGACCTCGACGGCTTCTTCACCTTCGTCGTCGGCACCAAAAACGGCTTCGGCGTGGTGCGCGATCCGATCGCCTGCAAGCCTGCCGTCATGGCCGAAACCGACCAGTATGTCGCCTTCGGCTCGGAATATCGCGCGCTCACCAAACTGCCCGGCATAGACAATGCGAGGGTCTGGGAACCCGAGCCCGCAACCGTCTATTTCTGGGAGCACTGAGTCCATGCCGGCAATCAACGTCTCCAAAGCACTCGACCAGAGCCATGCGTCACGGGTCTTCGACCTCAGCGAAATGCCGTTGCGCGAGCTCAATCAGGCGCTTCACAATTTGACCCCCGGTTCGAACGAGACCGCCTGGGAGGTGCTTCATCCGAAAGGCAGCCATTCGGTCGCCGTCGGCGTCGACCAGCCGATCACCATCGATGTCCGCGGCAGCGTCGGCTATTATTGCGGTGGCATGAACGACGGCAGCAGCATCACAGTGCATGGCTCGGCCGGACCGGGCGTCGGCGAAAACATGATGTCGGGCTCGATAACAGTCAAAGGCGATGCCAGCCAATATGCCGGCGCCACCGGCAAGGGCGGGCTTCTGGTCATCGAGGGCAATGCGTCGTCGCGCTGCGGCATTTCGATGAAGGGCATCGACATCGTCGTTCAGGGCAATATCGGCCACATGTCGGCCTTCATGGCGCAGTCCGGCAATCTGGTGGTGCTGGGCGATGCCGGTGACGCACTCGGCGATTCCATCTACGAGGCGCGGCTGTTCGTGCGCGGCAAGGTCGAAAGCCTCGGCGCCGACTGCATCGCCAAGGAGATGCGGCCCGAGCACCTGGAGTTGCTGCAGGGCCTGCTCGACCGCGCAGGGGTGACCGGCGTCAAAGCGGCGGAGTTCAAGCGTTACGGCTCGGCGCGCACGCTCTACAATTTCAACATCGACAACGCCGACGCGTATTGAGGCAGCATGACCTATCGCAACCCGCCGACGACGCCGCGCAAATCCGCGACCTTCGACGACTACACGCTCTCCGAGATCCGCCGCGCGGCGGCGACCGGCATCTATGACATCCGCGGCGCCGGCGCCAAGCGCAAGCTGCCGCATTTCGACGACCTGCTGTTCCTCGGCGCCTCGATCTCGCGTTATCCGCTCGAAGGCTATCGCGAGCGCTGCGACACCAGTGTCGTGCTGGGCTCGCGCCATGCCAAGAAGCCGATCGAGCTGAAAATCCCGATCACCATCGCCGGCATGAGTTTCGGGTCGCTGTCCGGCCCGGCAAAAGAGGCCTTGGGCCGCGGCGCGACGCTGTCCGGCACCTCGACGACCACCGGCGACGGCGGCATGACCGAGGAAGAGCGCGGCCACTCGCAGACGCTGGTCTATCAATATCTGCCTTCGCGTTACGGCATGAACCCGCGCGATTTGCGCCGGGCCGATGCGATCGAGATCGTCGTCGGCCAGGGTGCCAAGCCCGGCGGCGGCGGCATGCTGCTTGGCCAGAAGATCTCCGACCGGGTTGCCGAAATGCGCACGCTGCCGAAGGGCATCGACCAGCGCTCGGCCTCGCGCCATCCCGACTGGACCGGGCCGGACGATCTCGAGATCAAGATCCTGGAGCTGCGCGAAATCACCGACTGGGAAAAGCCGATCTACGTCAAGGTCGGCGGCGCGCGGCCCTACTACGATACAGCCCTTGCAGTGAAGTCAGGCGCAGATGTCGTCGTGATCGACGGCATGCAGGGCGGCACCGCCGCAACCCAGGAAGTGTTCATCGAGAATGTCGGCCAGCCGACGCTTGCCTGCATCAGGCCGGCGGTGCAGGCGCTGCAGGATCTCGGCATGCACCGCAAGGTGCAGCTGATCGTCTCTGGCGGCATCCGCAACGGCGCCGATGTCGCCAAGGCGCTGGCGCTCGGCGTCGACGCGGTGTCGATCGGCACCGCAGCACTTGTCGCGCTCGGCGACAACGACCCGCGCTGGGAGGCGGACTACAACGAGCTTGGCACCACAGCCGGCGCCTATGACGACTGGCATGAGGGACGCGATCCGGCTGGCATCACCACGCAGGACCCCGAGCTGATGAAGCGGGTCGACCCGATCGCCGCCGGACGGCGATTGGCGAATTACCTGAAGGTGATGACGCTGGAGGCGCAGACCATTGCCCGTGCGTGCGGCAAGAACAGCCTGCACAATCTCGAGCCCGAGGATCTCGTCGCGCTCACGATCGAAGCCGCCGCCATGGCCGGCGTGCCGCTGGCCGGCACCAACTGGATACCGGGGAAGAACGGCTTCTAAGACAATCAGGCCACCAAAATTCCATAAGCGAGGAACTATAATGGGGAACGATCTCGCCGCATTCGCCAAAGAGAACGGCGTCAAATATTTCATGATATCCTACACCGACCTGTTCGGCGGCCAGCGCGCCAAGCTGGTGCCGGCGCAGGCCATCGCCGACATGCAGAAGGACGGTGCCGGCTTTGCCGGCTTTGCCACCTGGCTCGACCTGACGCCGGCGCATCCCGACATGCTGGCGGTGCCGGATCCGGATTCGGTTATCCAGTTGCCGTGGAAGCCGGAGGTCGCCTGGGTCGCCGCCAACTGCATCATGGACGACAAATCGGTCGCCCAGGCGCCGCGCAACACGCTGAAGCGGCTGATTGCCGAGGCAGCCGGCGACGGCATGCATGTCAAGACCGGCGTCGAGGCTGAGTTCTTCCTGATCTCGCCGGACGGCAAGACGATCTCCGACGAATACGACACGGCGTCGAAGCCCTGCTACGACCAGCAGGCGGTGATGCGCCGCTACGATGTCATCGCCGAGATCTGCGACCACATGCTGGCGCTCGGCTGGGGCGCCTACCAGAACGACCATGAGGACGCTAACGGCCAGTTCGAGATGAACTGGGCTTTCGACGATGCGCTGGCGACCGCCGACAAGCATTCCTTCTTCAAGTTCATGGTGAGGTCCGTTGCCGAAAAGCACGGCCTGCGCGCCACCTTCATGCCAAAACCATTCCCCGGCCTGACCGGCAATGGCTGTCACGCGCACATTTCGGTGTGGGACAAGGACGGCAAGACCAATGTCTTTGCCGACAATGCCATGGAACTCGGCCTGTCGGCGAAGGGCAAGAATTTCCTTGGCGGCATCATGAAGCATGCCTCGGCACTTGCCGCGATCACCAACCCGACGGTCAATTCCTACAAGCGCATCAACGCGCCGCGCACCATTTCGGGCGCGACCTGGGCGCCCAACTCGGTGACCTGGACCGGCAACAACCGCACCCACATGGTGCGCGTGCCCGGCCCCGGCCGCTTCGAGCTGCGCTTGCCCGACGGCGCGGCTAACCCTTATCTGCTGCAGGCCGTCATCATCGCCGCCGGCCTCGACGGCATCCGCTCGAAGGCCGATCCCGGCAAGCGCTACGACATCGACATGTACCAGTTCGGACACACGGTGGAGGGCGCGCCGAAGCTGCCGCTCAACCTGCTCGATGCATTGCGCGAGTTCGACAATGACAAATCGCTCAAGGCGGCGCTGGGTGAGGAATTCTCGTCGGCTTACCTAAAGCTCAAGCACCAGGAATGGAATTCCTATGCTTCCCACTTCACCCAGTGGGAGCGTGACCACACGCTGGATATCTAGAGCATCGGACTGAAAAGTGTGAAGCGGTTTTCGGATGATTCCGATGCGTCAAGAAAGGCCCTGCGTGGCGCGAGCGACCTCGGAATAGATTTATGAGACACTCGATCTTCTCCCTCGCCCGCGCCGCACTTTCCGGCCACAAGAATTGGCAGCGCACCTGGCGCGACGCCAGCCCGAAGGATCACTACGACGTGGTGATCATCGGCGGCGGCGGCCACGGCCTGGCGACGGCATGGTTCCTGGCCAGCGAGTACGGCATCAGGAATGTCGCCGTGCTGGAAAAGGGCTGGATCGGCTCCGGCAATGCCGGACGCAACACCACCATCATCCGCTCCAATTACGGGCTGCCCGGCAATACCGGCTTCTACGAGCTGTCGATGAAGCTGTGGGAGCGCATGGAGCAGGACCTCAACTACAACACGATGGTCAGCCAGCGCGGTGTCATCAACCTCTATCATTCCGACGCGCAGCGCGACGCCTATGCGCGGCGCGGCAACACCATGCGCATCAACGGCATCGATGCCGAATTGCTCGACTTGGCGGCGGTCAAGAAGATGATGCCGTTCCTGAACTTCGACAATGCGCGCTTTCCCGTGCAAGGGGGGCTGTTGCAGCGGCGTGGCGGCACGGCGCGCCACGACGCCGTGGTCTGGGGCTACGCCCATGCGGCGAGTGCGCTCGGCGTTGACATCATCCAGAATTGTGAGGTGACAGGTTTTTCGCGCGACGCCAACGGCAAGCTGACCGGGGTCGAGACGACACGCGGCAAGATCGGCGCCGGCAAGGTCGGCATGGCCGTTGCCGGCAGTTCGTCGCGCGTCGCGGCGATGGCGGGCCTGCGCCTGCCGATCGAAAGCCATGTGCTGCAGGCCTTCGTTTCCGAGGCGATCAAGCCGCTGATCCCCAACGTCATGACCTTCGGCGCCGGCCATTTCTACGTCAGCCAGTCCGACAAGGGCGGGCTGGTCTTCGGCGGCGACATCGACGGCTACAATTCCTATGCCCAGCGCGGCAACATGCCAGTCATGGAAGACGTGTGCGAGGGCGGCATGGCGCTGATGCCGATGATCGGTCGCGTGCGCCTGTTGCGGCAATGGGGTGGCATCATGGACATGTCGATGGACGGGTCGCCGATCATCGACAAGACGCCGGTGGACGGGCTCTATCTCAACGCCGGCTGGTGCTATGGCGGCTTCAAGGCGACGCCCGGCTCCGGTCTTGTCTTTGCTCATCTTCTGGCCCGCGACGAATTGCACAAGGAGGCGGCCCGTTTCCGCCTCGACCGGTTCCGGCGCGGCGCGATGATCGATGAAAAGGGCGTCGGCGCCCAACCGAACCTGCACTGAGGACTTTCCAGAAAACATGCGTATTGTCTGTCCCTTCTGCGGCGAACGCGAACTCGGCGAGTTCACCTATCTGGGCGACGCCAAGCCGGTGCGTCCGGCGGCCGGCGCCTCGGAGGACGACGTCTTCGACTACGTCTATCTGCGCGACAACATTGCCGGCGAGACGACCGAGCATTGGTATCATGGCGGCGGCTGCCGGGCCTGGCTGAAGATCACCCGCAACACGCTGACACACGAGATTTCGTCGGTCGAGCCGGCGGCGGGCGTCGGTGCCGCCAAGGTTGGCGCCTGATGGTTAGCCGCGCACAGACACACCGGCTGGAGAGCGGCGGCCTTATCGATCGTTCGGCACCGCTGAATTTTCGCTTCGACGGCAAAACCTTTGCCGGCTTCGAGGGCGACACGCTTGCCTCGGCCCTGATCGCCAATGGCGTCAAGCTGGTCGGCCGCTCGTTCAAATACCACCGGCCGCGCGGCATCCTGACCGCAGGCTCAGAAGAGCCCAATGCGCTGGTCGAGCTGCGAACGGGGGCGCGGCGCGAGCCAAACACCAAGGCGACCACAGCCGAGCTTTATGACGGTCTCGAAGCAGCCAGCCAGAACCGCTGGCCGTCGCTGCGGCACGATCTGATGGCGGTGAACCAGCTGTTCGCGCCGATCTTCGTTGCCGGCTTCTACTACAAGACCTTCATGTGGCCGGCAAAATTCTGGGAAGCGATCTACGAGCCGGCAATCCGCCGCGCCGCCGGTCTTGGCCGCGCAGCTGGCGTCGCCGATCCCGACCATTACGACAAGGCCTGGGCGTATTGCGACGTTCTGATCGCCGGTTCCGGCCCGGCCGGGCTGGCGGCAGCGCTTGCCGCCGGGCGCAGCGGCGCCCGCGTCATCCTCTGCGAGGAAGATTTTGCGCTTGGCGGCCGCCTGCTTGCCGATGGCGGCACGATCGACGGCATGACGGCGGCCGAATGGATCTCCCGCACGCTGGCCGAGCTCACGACGCTGCCCGATGTCCGCATCATGAACCGCACGACACTGTTCGGCGTCTATGATGGCGGCACTTATGGCGCGATCGAGCGGGTCAACGATCATCTGCCCTCCCCGCCGGAGCATCAGGTGCGCCAGCGGCTGTGGCGGATCGTGGCAAAGCGCTCGATTGTTGCCGCCGGCGCCATCGAACGGCCGATCGTCTTTGCCGGCAACGACACGCCCGGCGTGATGATGGCTTCGGCAATGCGGACCTATGTCGAGCGCTATGCGGCAACCCCTGCGAAGAGGATCGCGCTGTTCACCAACAATGAGGATGGCTGGCGGACTGTCGAGACCGCGCTTGGCGCCGGATTGCAGATCGCAGCGGTCGTCGATGCACGCCCGGATGTGTCAGCCAAGCATCGCGCTCTCGCCGCCAAAGCCGAGTTTCCGGTATTGAACGGTTCGGTTGCCGGTGTCGAAGGCGGCAAGGACGGCGTCCGGAAAATCTCGGTGTCGCTTGCCGGCGGCGCCCGTGCGGAAGTCGAAGCCGACGGGCTTGCCGTCTCAGGCGGCTGGAATCCGGCAGTCGGGCTGACCTCCTACCATCGCGGCCGGCCGAAATGGCAGGACGATATATCGGCCTTCGTGCCGGACGGCGCCCCTCCTGGCATGGTGGCCGCCGGTGCCGCCAATGGCGCCTTCGGCCTCGGCGCCTGCCTGAGCCAAGGATTTGCCGCGGGTGCTGCGGCGGCGCAGAGCGTCGGACACAGCGGCAACGCCGGCATGCCGCCCGTCGCCGACGACGAGGCATTTTCGCTGACCCCGCTCTGGCATGTCGCCGGTAAAGGCAAAGCCTTTGTCGACTACCAGCATGACGTCACCGCTTCCGACATCGAACTGGCGCAGCGCGAAGGCTTTGAATCGGTCGAACATCTGAAGCGCTATACGACGCTCGGCATGGCCACCGACCAGGGCAAAACCTCGAACGTCGCCGGCCTCGCCATCATGGCGGCGGTGTCAGGCAGATCCATCCCCGAGACCGGCACGACGATCTACCGTCCGCCCTATGTGCCGGTCGCCATCGGCGCCTTTGCCGGCCATCATCGCGACGAGACCTTCCATGCGACAAGACTGACGCCGTCGCATCACTGGGCAGCTGAACAGGACGCGGTGTTCGTCGACACCGGCTTGTGGAAGCGCGCGCAATGGTACCCACGCGCCGGCGAAAAGGATTGGCTGGAATCGGTCACCCGCGAGGTCAAGGCGGTGCGCTCTGCCGTCGGCTTCTGCGATGTCTCGACGCTCGGCAAGATCGATGTGCACGGCCCGGATGCCGGCGCCTTCCTCGACCGCGTCTATATCAACACCTTCTCCAGTCTCGCCGTGGGAAAAGCCCGCTACGGGCTGATGCTGCGCGAGGACGGCATCGTCTATGACGACGGCACCACGTCGCGGCTGGCCGAGGATCATTATTTCCTGACCACCACCACCGCCAAGGCCGGCCCGGTGATGCAGCATCTCGAATTCTGCCGGCAGGTGCTGTTTCCTGAACTCGACGTGCAGCTGACCTCCGTCTCCGACCAGTGGGCGCAATTCTCTATCGCCGGGCCGAAAACCCGAGATCTGCTTCGGGAAATCGTTGATCCGGCCGAGGATCTGTCGAACGAGGGCTTTCCCTTCATGGGCGCGCGCGAAGTCGCGCTTCGCGGTGGCATCAGGGCACGGCTGTTCCGCATCTCGTTCTCCGGCGAGATGGCGTTCGAGATCTCCGTTCCGGCCCGCTATGGCGACGCGCTTGTGCGCAACCTGATGCTGGCCGGCAAGCAATTCGGCGTGATGCCCTACGGCACCGAGGCGCTCGGCGTCATGCGCATCGAAAAGGGCCATGTCGCCGGACCGGAGCTGAACGGCACCACCACCGCTGCCGATCTCGGCCTGGGCAAGATGATGTCGACCAAGAAGGATTTCATCGGCCGCGTCATGGCCGGACGCGAGGCGCTGGTCGCTCCCGACCGGCAGGTCGTGGTCGGCATCAAGTCGACGGACAGAGCGCGCCGCCTGCGCGCCGGCGCGCATATCATTCCGAAGGGCGAGATACCGGGTTCCGCCAACGACCAGGGCTATGTCACGTCGGTCTGCTTCTCGCCGACGCTCGACCAGTGGATCGGGCTGGCACTTGTCGAGCGCGGCCGCGAGCGGATCGGCGAGATCGTTCATGCGCATGACCCGCTGCGCGGCGAAGACTATGATGTCGAGCTGTGCAATCCCGTCTTCTACGATCCGGATGGAGGGCGCCAGCGTGGCTGAATTTTCCTGGGTTTCCCGCAGTCCGCTGGAGCACGCGCTTGTCGTGGGCGACTATGGCGCGCGTGACGTCGAACCGGGCATTTCGCTCACCGAGATCCGCAATTTCGACCTCGTCCAGGTGATGGCGCGACGCGGCAAAGGGGCGGAACTGGCCAGCGCCGCGGAAGTCCGTTTCGGCATGGCGGCTCCGGATATGCCGAAGGCGGTCAGCGCTTCGGACGTGACGCTCATCTGGTCGGGACCGGATCAGTTCTTCGTTCTGTCGAAGGCCGGCAAGCACACGATCGATACGTTGAGCGAGGCGTTCTCGCAATCGGCCTCACTGTCCGACCAGTCGCATGCGCGCGCCCTGATCAGGGTCTCGGGTGCCAAGACGCGCGCCATGCTGGCGAAATTGTCGTCGATCGATCAGCACCCGGCGGCGTTTCCGACCGGCACTGCCGCCGCGACATCGATCGACCATACCAGCGTCAATCTCTGGCGTGGCTATGACCGGCCGGACGGTCAGGCGGTGTTCAATCTTCTGGTGTTTGCAACCTTCGCGGAAAGCCTGTGGCGCACGATACTCGACGCGGCCGCCGAGTATGGGGTCGAGATCGGGTATTCAGAGGAATTGGGGTAGCGCCTGCCTCTTCCCTTCTCCCCCTGTGAGACCTTTGCACAGAAGCCGAACGGTGATTCTGTGGTGAAGGTTGGAGCAGGGAGATTCGGGATGGCGGATCGTGTTTTGGGTCAGTTGAGTCTGGCGGACGGTCTGGCGGC
>NZ_RZTI01000123.1:0-18362 GCF_003997275.1 Mesorhizobium sp. M6A.T.Ce.TU.002.03.1.1 | reverse complement strand
TCACCGAAAACCACGCCCTCGGCATCGCAGCGCGTGACGGGCCGGCCGAGTTCGACCGTCACGCCGAGCCGCTCGAGCGCCTTGCTGGCGTAATCGGAGAGTTCCGGGGCGAAATTGGGAAGGACGCGGTCGCCGGCCTCGATCAGCACCACGCGCGTCTGCCGCGTGTCGATGTTGCGGAACTCGCCGCGCAGCGTGTCGTGCGCCAGTTCGACAATAGTGCCGGCCAGTTCCACGCCGGTCGGCCCGCCACCGACGATCGCCAGCGTAAGCAGCGCCTGGCGCTTGGTGGGATCGGTTTCCCGCTCGGCCTGCTCGAAGGCGAGCAGAATGCGCCGTCGAATGGTGGTGGCGTCCTCCAGCGTCTTCAACCCCGGTGCGAAAGGCTCCCATTCGTCATGGCCGAAATAGGCGTGGCGGGCGCCGGTGGCTAGCAGCAACGTGTCGTAGGCGACCGCATTGCCATCATCGAGCAGCACGCGTTTGCCGGCGCGGTCGACACCGCTGACGGTGGCGAGCAGCGTCGTCACGTCCTTGCGCTTGCGCAGGAGATGGCGGATCGGCCAGGCGACTTCCGAGGTCGCCAGCGCCGTGGTCGCCACCTGGTAGAGCAGCGGCTGGAAGAGATGGTGGTTGCGCTTGTCGATCATGGTGATGCGCACCGGCGCACCGTCAAGCGCGCGGGTGAATTCGAGCCCCCCAAAGCCTGCCCCGACGACAACGACGTGATGGCTGGATTCATTCATCTCATTCACTCCGGAGAGCAATTTCGCCAAGGCTGATGTAGATAGTTTTGTGCACTGCAACAACATCCAACTTTGCCGACTGCCCGCCCTAAGATGTCGCGAATGTACATGCCCCCATCCTGCCGGCGGATATAATTTCATCGAAACAGACGACGGGAGTGGAACTTGGATAGCGATCATGACGACGGTCCGGCGCACTATTCTTCGCCGCCTTGCTTCATGCATGAGCTCGACCCGGAATTCCGGGCGTCCCTATCCGACTGGACCGACGTCAAACGATGGCGCAAGGCCGAACGCGAGCGGCTGATTGCAGCCCGCCTCGCTGTCTCGGCTGACGTGCGGACGGCAATGTCGCAGCGCATCGGCGAAAGCCTCGACGCGGTGATCGGTGACATCGCCGGCCGCATGATCAGCCTCTATTGGCCGTTCCGCGGCGAGCCGGATCTGCGGCCATGGATGGCGTCCATCAATGAGCGCGGTGGCCGCACCGCACTGCCTGTTGTCATCGAGAAAGGCAGGCCGCTTATCTTTCGCGTCTACGCACCGGGCGACCGGCTCGAGAAGGGTGTCTGGAATATCCCGATCCCGGCTGAAGGCGATCCGGTGCTGCCCGACATCGTCATTTCGCCGATCGTCGGCATCGATCCAGGACAGTATCGGCTGGGCTATGGCGGCGGTTTCTTCGACCGGACGCTGGCGGCGATGCCGGTCAAGCCGCTGGTCATCGGTGTCGGTTACGAGTTGCAGCGCATCGCCACCATCTACCCGCAACCGCATGACGTACCGATGGACCGGGTGGTGACAGAGGCCTTCGAGGCCTAAGCCATCTCCGGCTTCATCCCCACGGCCGTTCGGTCGACGATCTCGCGCAAGGCGAAGGACGAATTGATCTTCGTCACATGCGGCATCGCCGACAGCCACTCCTTGTGGATGCGCTCATAGTCGACGAGGTCCTTCGCCGCGATGCGCAGTATATAATCGTATTCGCCTGACATGAGGTGGCAGGACAGAACATTCGGGCAGCGCTTTATCGCCGCCTCGAAATCCGACAGTGTTTTCTCGAATTGCCCCGATAGCGATATATGCACGATCGCCGTCATCTGGTGGCCAAGAGCGGCATTGGAAAGCCGGGCGTGATAGCCGCGGATGGTTCCGGATTTCTCCAGATTGTCCAGCCGCCGCGAGCAGGCCGACTGCGACAGGCCGACCTTCTCGGCAAGCGCCGCGTTGGGTATCCGCCCATCCTTCTGCAATGTCTCGAGTATGGCGATATCGATCCTGTCGAGCGGCATTTTTCGGGATTCCTGCGACAATCCATCTATTTTGCGCAACGATTATCGAACCACACCCTCTTGCGCAAGCGCATTCGCAAACACCTACGGGACGATTCGTGGTTCACTATCTCTGGACAGGGAACATGCCCCAAAGGGCTGGATCAGGAGGAGAAGAAGATGCGCGTCGGCTGCCCCCGGGAAATCAAGAACCACGAATACCGCGTCGGCCTGACGCCGGGCTCGGTCCGCGAATATGTCGCGCATGGCCACGAAGTGCTGGTCGAGACCGGTGCCGGCGCCGGCATCGGCGCCGACGACAACGCCTATCGCGCCGCCGGCGCCACCATCGCCAAGACGGCCGCCGACGTGTTCGCCAAGTCCGACATGATCGTCAAGGTCAAAGAACCTCAGCCCAATGAATGGGCTCAGCTCCGTGACGGCCAGATACTCTACACCTATCTCCATCTCGCTCCAGATCCGGAGCAGACCAAGGGCCTGCTGGCCTCGGGCGTGACGGCCATCGCCTACGAGACCGTCACCGACGACCGCGGCGGCCTGCCGCTGCTGGCGCCGATGTCGGAAGTTGCCGGCCGCCTGTCGATCCAGGCCGGCGCTACCGCGCTGCAAAAGGCCAATGGCGGCCGCGGCGTGCTGCTCGGCGGCGTGCCCGGCGTGCTGCCCGGCAAGGTCACTGTGCTCGGCGGCGGCGTCGTCGGCCTGCATGCCGCCCGGATGGCGGCAGGGCTTGGCGCCGACGTCACCATCATCGACCGTTCGATCCCGCGCCTGCGCCAGCTCGACGATATCTTCGGCGGCCGCGTCCACACTCGCTACTCGACCGTCGAGGCGCTGGAAGAGGAATGTTTTTCGGCTGACATCGTCGTCGGGGCCGTGCTGATCCCGGGTGCCGCCGCGCCGAAACTCGTTTCGCGCGAAATGCTATCGGGCATGAAGAAAGGTTCCGTGCTGGTCGACGTCGCCATCGACCAGGGCGGCTGCTTCGAGACCTCGCACGCCACAACCCATGCCGAGCCGACCTATGAGGTCGACGGCGTCATTCACTATTGCGTCGCCAACATGCCGGGCGCGGTGCCGGTCACCTCGGCCCATGCGCTCAACAACGCGACTCTGCATTATGGCCTGCAGCTCGCCGACAAGGGCCTGAAGGCGCTGGTCGACGATCATCATTTGCGCAACGGCCTGAATGTCCACAAGGGCAAGATCACCAACCGCGCGGTGGCCGAAGCACTCGGCTACGATCTGGTCGAGCCGAAGGCCGTTCTCGCCGCCTGAACCCGCCCCTGATTCCTTCCCCACAGAGCCGCCGACGCCTGTCGGCGGCTCTGTTTTTCCGCAAGCAGATTTCACGGTTTGCGATTAGCTGACCGGTTTTGCTCGGCTTGCTTGCAATCTGCTCCTCCTGTGACTTTTTTGCTACAGCGGCCAGCATGGGCTGCTGCTAGAGACGTGCTGGGTTTCAAAGGGTAGGGGCAATGATCAGCAAAAGATTCGCAAAATCTGTTCTTCTTGGCGCGGTTTCCGTTCTGGCGCTTGGATCGGTTTCTCATGCCGCCGACGCAGTTGTGCCGGTCGTCGAGACGTCGGGCTTCAACTGGAGTGGCATCTATGTCGGCTTTGGTGTTGGCGCCGGCGCCAATGTCCACGAGCTCAGCAGCGATTTTTTTCCTGGCTTCTCGCTGAACGGCATTGGCGGTGAAGGCGTGTACGGTGAACTGACCGTCGGCTTCGACTACATGGTGTCGCCGCGCTTCCTGATCGGCGGGCTTTTGGACGCCCATGTCGGCAACATTGAAACCACGCTCGATGTTGCTGGATTGGACGCTTCGATCCGCGAGACCTATGGTTTCGACGCTGGTTTGCGGGTTGGCTACCTCTTCACGCCAAACACTTTGGGCTATGTGCTCGGCGGCTATTCCTGGCAGAAGTACAAGCTCGACACGAACGCAGGTTTTGACTTCGATTGGGACCAGAGCGGCTACTTTGTCGGAGCTGGCGTTGAAACGGCCATCAACAGCAACTGGACCATCAAGTCAGAATATCGCTATACCCGCTTCGGTACTCAGAACATTCTTTCCGAGTTCGATATACCGGACGGCGTTCTCGACACGGACACGTCGCGGCATACGTTCCAGGTTGCGGCCAACTATCGCTTTGGCGCCCAGAATGGCGGTGTCGCCTCTTTTGAGGCCCCTGCCTACAACTGGACTGGCTTCTACGTCGGCGGTGCCGCCGGCGCGGGTGCGTCGGTGCATCAGATCGAAGTTCCGCCGCTTGGTGGCCTGGAGTTCAACGGGCTCGGTGGCGAAGGTGTGTTCGGCGAATTGAACGTCGGCTACGACCATGACTTCGGCAGCTGGGTCGCAGGCGTCATGGTTGATGCCCGCTACTCCGGCATGACTTCAGAGCTGAAGCTCCCGGGCGGATCCATTAATCTGGATACTGATTACGGTTTCGATGTGCTTGGCCGCGTCGGTATGAAAGTCAACGAATCAACCCTGGCCTATGTGCTCGGCGGCTACAGCTGGCAGCACTTCGATCTGAATGCGTCCTCACCCATCGGTGATATCCTCGATTGGGACTCCAGCGGCTTCTCAGTTGGTGGCGGTCTGGAAACGGCTATGTCCAGCAACGTGACCGTCGGCCTCGAATACCGCTATTCGCAGTTCTCCAAGAACGATTTTTCGTCGGATATTGGGGCGCCGGATGACAGCCTCACCTCCACGCCTTCGTTCCACACCGTCCGTATCGGTGCGAAGTACAAGTTCAACTAAAACCGTCCAGACAACAGTCAAAGCCCGTCGGTCGTTCCGGCGGGCTTTTTCTTTGGGCGAGAGAATGCGGGCAACAAAAAAGCGGAGCCAAAGCCCCGCTTCCTCGGATGTCGAGACTTCCCGCCGGTTCATCCGCGGTCGGCAAATCGATCGACAATGCTTTTCTAACGCGACATTGCGACAGGCGTACGACAGATGAATACCGCCCGGATCGTCACGCGCGCTCGATCCGGCACTGGTAGCAATTGTTGCGCGCCGAGCGGACATGCACATAGGCGATGTCGTCGCGCTCGAACAAAGTCTCTGCCCGCGCCGCGATAGCGCCCGTCGGGATGACGCCGCCACTGCCATAGACGATGCGGTCGTCCTTGCCGTAGCCGCGGACGATGTAGTCGGTGCTTTCGAGCATTTCGGGAAGCGCCTCGGCTTCGGCAGCGCGCTCGCATTCCTCGGCGTGTAGAAAGATCGGCCCTGTCTCGGCATAGGGCTGCAATTCCGGGAATGGCCGGTAGGCCAGGATGAGATAGGCGTCGCCGGCGGCCACGTTGTTCAGGCAGTGGCGGCAAGGCACGCCGTCACCGTCGGATATTTTCCGCTCTGGTGTCAGGCCGTAGGCGTCCGGCCCGCCGCGCTGCAAGGCTCTGACATCTTCCGTGGGCAAGGCTTTGAACTGGATGGTCATGGCGAAATCTCCGGTATCGTCGACCGGAAATTACGCCGCTGCGCCAGCGCTCCCACCCGATTCCTGCCGAGTCTATCAGTCCATCAACGCATCGAGACCGCGCACCAGCCCGGTGACCTCCTGCACCCGCCGGATGGCGAGCAACGTGCCGGCCACGTAAGGAGCGGCGGACGATCCGGCGTCATGACGGATGGTCAGCCGCTCGTCGGGCAGGCCGAACAACGCCTCGCAGGACAGGATGTAGGAAGGCAGGCGAAGCGCATGCACCTGCACCCCCTCGCCCGCACCGACCGCCGCGCCGCGCGTTCCAGGCACACCGGAGACCTCCGAGACCGGCCGCGCGGTCGAAGCCTTGCGGACATCGGCCAGCGCCTCCGCAAGCTCGCGCGCGGTGCCGGACGGCGCGTCGGGCTTCTTGGCGCTGGCATAGTCGATGACCTCGACATCCGGCACATATTTCGCCGCCATTAGAGCAAACCGCTTCATCAGCGTGGCGGTGATCGAAAAATTGCCGGCTGCAATAACGCCGACACGATTGGCGCGTGCTGCAGCATCGATCTCGGCAAAATCGGCCGCACCCAACCCCGACGTGCCGATCACAACGTGCCGTCCTTTCTCCATGGCCAGCAGCGCATGGTCCTTCACTACATGCGGCTTGGTGTAGTCGACCAGCACGTCGGACGGCACCTCCAGCGCCTCGGCCAGCGAGGCGGAAACGGTGATGCCGTTGGCCGGGATGCCAACCAGCAGCCCGGAATCCTGCCCCGCGCCGCTGCGTGACACGGCCCCGGCCAGCGCCATGTCGCCTTGCGCCCCGATCGCCGGAACCAGCGCCTTGCCGACCCAGCCGGTCGCACCGGCCATCACCACACGTATCGCCATCGTTTTGGTCCTTTCGCGCCATCACATTGGGCTTGAACGACCAGCGATATGGAAAGAACCCGGCTCATTCAAGCCGGGCTCTCTTTTGACTGTTTTGACTGTTGATCCAGACGGAGAATAGGATTCGGCAGGCGTCGAGTATCTGACTTACTACCTTATGAAGTCGTCGAAGCGGCGGAGCGTCACCCGGCGATTGCGCCAATTCTCGTTCTGCGTTTGCACGAGCAGGAATTCCTCGCCGTAACCGACGGTTTCGAGCGCATAACCCGGCACGTCGAATTCGCGCACCAGGGTGCGCTTCAGCGAGGCGGCGCGCTGTTCGGACAGGATTTGGTTCGACTGGAAGGAGCCGACCGCGTCGGTATGGCCCTCGATCAAAACACGGGCACCAGGGTCGCGCCGCAAGATGCGCTGAAGCGCATCGGCGATGTTTTCGATCTTGCCGTATTGCGAGCTGGAAATGGCCGCTGAGCCAAAGGCGAAATTGATCGACTGGATATCGATCGAGCGGGCCATGCGCCGCAGGTCCGGCCGCCTCTTGAATTCGCGGATGGTGACGCGCTGGTTCGGGCGCAGCTTAACTCGGGGCGCCGCCTCAAGCTGGCGCTCGATCGTCGCCGCCGAGGGCGTGGTCGCCTGGGCGGCGGCTACGGTCGGCACGGCGAGCGCGGCAATCAGCGCGGCGGCAAATGTGCGTCGGGTCAGCATGTCTTTTCTCCTTCGGCCTCGGCCGCATTGATGGTGCCGGCAAGATGGCAAAGACAAGCTGAAGCTTTGATGAACAATAAGTTCAGGTTGCGGAGAAAATCATGGCCGCATGACGCTGGCCGAGCGCTCGGCTAAGGACATTGGATGCACGATCTCCTTCTTTTGCGCCACCGGCGCAAAGCCGAGTTTCTGGTAGAGCGGCAGTGCCGCAGGATGATCGAGCGTGCAGGTCTGCACCGTCACCCGCTTCGGCCCATGCGACCAGGCGGCGGCGATCGCCGCACCCAGGAACCAGCGGCCTATGCCTTGGCCTGTCGCATGCTCCATCATGCCGAAATAGGCGAGTTCCACTTCCTCCGGCAAATGCGGCTTGAGGTCGAAAAAGCCGGCCGGTGCGCCGTCGAGATAGAGCACCCTGATGTCGCGGTCTTCGCGGTGGATGCCTGCAGACAGCTCCTCGTCGCTTAGCCTCAGCACGTTGACCCAGTGCCATTTGCGGCCCACCCGGTCCATCAGATAGCGGTAGAAATGCAGTGGAATGTCCTTGGTCTTCAGCAATGCGATCTGACGGTTGTACGGCACTGGCGGCGAATAGGCCGGCGGCACATGCATTTCGAGAAACGTCACCGTGACCTCGATGTCTTCCAGCGCTCCGTTCTTCATCACCGTCAGTCCTTGCCCGTCACCACGGGCGTATCGGAAAGCCCACCCCATTCCGTCCATGAACCGTCGTAGAGCCTGTTGTCGGTATGGCCAAGCGTCTCGAGCGCCAGCGTGATCGCCGCCGCCGTAATGCCAGAACCGCAAGAGGTGACGACCGGCTTCGACAGGTCGATGCCGGCGTCCTCGATCACCTTGCGCAAGCGGTCTTTCGGCAGCAGTTCGCCGTTTTCAGCAAGCGCCGAAAACGGCACATTGTGCGCGCCGGGCATATGGCCTGAGCGGATGCCGGCGCGAGGTTCAGGCTCGGTACCGGCAAACCGGCCGGCAGATCGGGCGTCGGCGATCTGGTTTTCCCCCGTCCCAACGATCCGGCGCATGTCGGCAAGGCTGGCGACGCGAGCGGCATCGAAATCGGCGTGAAAAACGCAAGGCGCGATCTTCGTCGGCTCCGCCGTGACCGGCCGTCCCGCCGCTTTCCAGCGGTCGAAGCCGCCGTCCAATATATAGACCTGGAACACACCCATGACGCGGAACATCCACCACGCGCGCGGCGCCGAGAAGAAGCCCGGACCATCATAGACGACGATGGTGTCGTCGGCCGAGATACCCATCGCACCGACATATTGCGCGAAATGCTGCGGCGACGGCAGCGTGTGCGGCAGTGGGGAATCGGGATCCGAGATCGCATCCTGATCGAGGAAACGGGCGCCCGGAATGTGCGCTGCATCATATTCGGCGCGCGCGTCGCGCTTTTGCGCCGGCAGATACCAGGACGCGTCGACGATGGTCAGGCCGGGCTCGCCGAGGCGCTTCTGCAACCAATCCGCGTCGACGGTGAAAGGGCTGTCTTCGGCCATTCTTCTTCTCCTGTCCCGCCTCTGGCAAACTATATATCAAGCCGCGGGCATCGGGCCAAAGCGTATGCGGAAGCGCCGGTTTTCGCGACCCTTCTTCTCGATTTTACCGATATGGACCTCGCCGACTTCTCCAGTGCTCCTCACATGGGTGCCGCCGCAAGGCTGGCTGTCGATCGAGGCGTTGTCGCCGATGCAGACCAGGCGGATCTTGCCGGTGCCGACGGGTGGCCGAACATTCTTGGATTTCACCAGTCCGGGATTAGCCGCCAGTTCCTCGTCGGTGATCAGCCTGACAAAGACCGGGTGGTCGGCCCGCACCAGTTCCATCAGCCTGGCCGTCACGTCCTCCATGGTGAAGCCGGCATCGGGAATATCGAAGTCGACACGGCTGTCGTCCTCGGAAACCGAGGCACCGGTGATCGGGAACGGGCAGACGACGGTGAGCAAATGGCAGGCTGTGTGCATGCGCATCAGCAGATGCCGCCTCTCCCAATCGAGGGCGAGCTTTATCGGCTCGCCGATCTCAAGCGCCGCCCGCTCAGGCGGCGGCACGTGGATGATCTCGTCCTTGGTCTCGCCGGTGATGGTGGCGGCAACAGTTATCAGGCTGCCGTCGGCGCGTTCGAGAGTGCCCGTATCGCCCGGCTGCCCGCCCGACGTGGCATAGAAGATCGTCCGGTCCAGAATGATGCCGCCACGGTCGTTGACGGCGACAACCACGGCATCAGCCGTCCTGAGATAGGCGTCGCCACGAAACAGGGCATCCGTCCTGTAAGCCATCACGCAACCTTTTCGAAGGGCACCGAAATTGTGCTTCGCTGTTCCATCCAGCCCGGCACCGGCAGTTTCTTTTGGCGCAGGAATTCCGGGTTGAACAATTTCGACTGATAGCGCGTGCCGTAGTCGCAAAGCACGGTCACGATGGTGTGGCCGGGACCCATTTCGCGCGCCAGCCGGATCGCGCCGGCAATGTTGATGCCTGTCGAGCCGCCGACGCACAGGCCTTCCTCCTGGATCAGGTCGAAGACGATCGGCAGCGCGTCCTCATCTGGAATCTGGAAGGAGAAATCCGGCGTGAACCCCTCCAGATTGGCGGTGATCCGCCCCTGCCCGATGCCTTCGGTGATCGAGCTGCCTTCGGATTTCAACTCACCGCTGGTGTAGAAACTGTAGAGCGCCGCACCCAGCGGATCGGCGAGCGCGATCTTGACGTCCTTGCTCCTGGCCTTCAACCCAAAGGCGACGCCGGCCAGCGTTCCGCCGGAGCCGACCGCCGAGACGAAACCGTCGACCTTGCCGCCGGTCTGGGCCCAGATTTCTTCCGCCGTGGTGCGGGTATGGCCGTCACGGTTGGCAACGTTGTCGAACTGATTGGCCCAGATCGCGCCGTTCGGCTCGGACCTGGCCATCTGCTCGGCCAGACGGCCCGACAGTTTCACGTAATTGTTGGGATTCTTGTAGGGAACGGCAGGCACCTCGATCAGCTCGGCGCCGAGCAATTTGATCGTGTCCTTCTTCTCCTGGCTTTGCGTCTCGGGGATGACGATCACGGTGCGGTAGCCAAGCGCCTTGGCGACCAGCGTCAATCCGATGCCGGTGTTGCCGGCCGTCCCCTCGACGATGACCCCGCCCGGCCTCAAGAGCCCGCGCTGCTCGGCGTCGCGGATGATGAACAGCGCGGCGCGGTCCTTGACCGACTGGCCCGGATTCATGAATTCGGCCTTGCCCAGGATCTCGCAGCCGGTTTCTTCCGAAGCTTTGTTGAGGCGGATCAGAGGCGTGTTACCGATCGCTTCGATCACAGAACGGGGCATGGAGATTCCTTTATGCTTGCGGCGGAACCCTAGAAACCCGAAGCTTCGGTTTCAAGGCAAGAATTTGCCTGGTCCAGCGGCATTTCTGGGCTGCAATTCCTAAAACAGATGTCGCGTTCCAGCATTCGTTCGAAGCTTTCGCTGAAAAGCGCTCTTTTCATTCGATTTCTTCATCGCTAGAGCACAGGCTAAGAAAAAGTCGCAGGGCATAGCATGACTCTCTATCGGGCCAACCCGAAGCACGGCGTCGCCTGGATCACGGGCGGCAGCAGCGGCATCGGCCGTTCACTGGCCAAGGACCTTGCGGCTCAGGGCTATACCGTCGCGGTGACGGCGCTCGACGACGAACCGATCGACACGCTTGTCGTCGAGACGGCGCAGATGCCGGGCCGTGTCACGGCCTATCCCTGCGACGTCACCGACGAGAAGCGCATGGCAAAGACAGTCGCGGCGATCGAGAAGGATCTCGGCCCGATCGTCTTGGCCGTCTTCAATGCCGGGAACTATATTGCGACCGCCGGCGAAGATCTCACCGTCCGCGGGTTTCGCCAATCCTTCGATGTCAATTACTTCGGCATCATCAACGGCCTGGTGCCGGTCATCGAACGCATGCGTGTCCGCGCGCGCGGTCATGTCGTGCTGGTCGGTTCGGTCACCGCCTATTTCGGCTGGCCGACCACGGCCGCCTATGGCGGCACCAAGGCGGCGATCAATATTCTGGCTGAATCGCTGAAATACGACTTTGATAAGATGAACGTGCGCATCCAGGTGATGAATCCGGGCTTCGTCGACACGCCGCTGACCGAGAAGAATTTGCTGCCGATGCCCGGGCTGATGCCCGTCAATCGCGCTTCGCGCCGCATGGCGCGCGGCATCAAATCCGGCGGCTTCGAAGTAACCTTCCCGCGCCGCTTGAGCTGGGGCCTGAAGCTGCTCAGCATCCTGCCGAGACCACTCTGCCGGTGGGTCATCAGCACCGCGACCCGCTGGAAGGCACGTCCGCTGAATTTCGACCGCAAGCCGCCGAGCGAATAAGCCGGCCATCAAAGTTGGCGGTCCAGCCGCCGGCAGGATGCCCGTTGCGTGTTTGCATTTTGCGGCCATAGGTTGAAAATTGTTACGTGGAGTCTGCAATGGGGCGACGGATCGTGCTTGCGGTACTGGGTCTCGCCGTCATTCTTGTCCTGGCCTTCATGCTTGGCCCACGCGTGCAAGCCGACACGACGATCCGCTTCGATCCTTCCGTGATCGGCGATGACCCGCAAGCCTATCTGGCACGCAACGAGGCTGCCGTACCGGGCATCTACGACGGGCTGGAGAAGGAGATCATCTGGGCCAACCCGATGGTTCATGCCAGGACGCCGCTCGCGATCGTGTACATCCATGGCTTTTCGGCATCGAAGGGCGAGGTTCGTCCACTGCCCGACGAGGTGGCCGACGAGTTGGACGCCAATCTTTACTACACCCGCCTCACCGGCCACGGACAGGGCGGTGCTGCAATGGCCGAAGGCAGCGTCAACGCCTGGATCAACGACTATGAGGAAGCGCTCGCCATCGGCCGGGCGATCGGCGACAAGGTGATCGTCATCGCTACCTCGACCGGCGGCTCGCTGGCGGCCTGGGCTGCGACCCAGCCGGGCGCATCGGATGGGGTGGCGGCCATCGCGTTCATCTCGCCGAATTTCGGCGTCAAGGCTTCCGGCGCCGAACTCCTGACCATGCCGTGGGGCCGAGCGATCGCCGAGCTGGTCGCCGGCAAGGAACGCAGCTTCGTGCCACGCAATGCGCTGCACGAGAAATTCTGGACCTACCGCTATCCGATCGCCGCGACGCTGCCGATGGTGGCGCTTACCGAGCTTGCCTATGGCGCGCCGGTGGAGAAGGCGACGATCCCTGCCCTGTTCATCTTTTCGGATTCGGACAAAATCGTGCGGCCCGACCGCACCCGCGAAATTGCCGGGCGCTGGGGCGCCGCGCACGAATTGGTGCCGGTCGACGATACCGGCGATCGGGACAACCACGTCATTGCAGGTGACGCGCTGTCGCCAGCAACGACGGCTTTCCTCGCGCAGCGCATCGTCGTGTGGGTAGAGGCGGTGGTGAAGTAGGTCTCAGGCGAAAAAGGCGACCGAAGCATCGCTCCGATCGCCTTTTCAATTGTGAGCAGCCGAGCCCCGATAGGCTCGGCCGGATGCAACTATGTGATTACGCAGCCCGCGCCGCTGGCCGCTTACCGCCGAAGCGGCGCTTGTTGTTGCCCTTGAACGGCTTGGCGCCTTCCGGCTTGCGCTCGCCGGCAAAGGCCGGCTTGTCGCCGAAGCGCTTCTTGCCGTTGTTCTGGCCGCCTGGCCGCCTGCCGTCGCGACGACCATTGCGGTCGTTGGCCGGCTCGAAATGGCGCTCGTTCTTTTCGGCGGGATTGCGCTGCGGATCGGGGCTGCCGAGATGGTCGGCAACGATCGGCAGCTTGGTGCGGATGATGCGCTCGACCTGGCGCAGCTTGCTGTTCTCGGAGGGATCGCAAAGCGTGATGGCGATGCCGTCCATGCCGTTACGGCCGGTACGGCCGATGCGGTGGACATAGCTCTCCGCCTCGTCCGGCAGGTCGAAATTCACCACGTGGCTGATGCCGGGCACGTCGATGCCGCGCGCCGCGATATCGGTCGCCACAAGAATGCGCACCGAACCCTCGCGGAAATCGTTCAGCGCCTTCTGGCGGGCGTTCTGCGACTTGTTGCCGTGGATGACGGCGGCCTTGAAGCCGTCGCGCTCAAGGTCCTTGGTCACCCTGTCGGCGCCATGCTTGGTGCGCGAAAAGATGATGACGGACTTCATTGCCTCGTCGGCGAGCATCGTCGACAGCACCTGGCGCTTCTGCTTGGTGCGGGCGAAGACAACACCCTGCACGATCTCGGCTGCTGCGGTGCTGTGAGGCGCCACCTCGACGCGGATCGGGTTCTTCAGCAGGCCTTTCGCCAGTTCGGCGATTTCGGCCGGCATGGTCGCCGAGAACAGCACCGTCTGACGGTCCGGCGCGGTCGCCCTGGCGATGCGCTTGACGTCGTTGATGAAGCCCATGTCGAGCATGCGGTCGCCTTCGTCCAGCACCAGCCATTTGGTGTCGGCAAGCACAAGATCGCCCTCACGCACCAGGTCGGTCAGCCGGCCGGGCGTGGCAATCAAAATGTCGACGCCGGGAGCAATCTTCTTCACCTGGCTGAAGCGCGAGACGCCGCCAAGCACGAGTGCTGTCGAGACATGCGCGCCCTTGGCGAGCAGCTTGATCATCTCTTCGATCTGCACGGCAAGCTCACGCGTCGGCGCCAGGATCAGCGCGCGAGCGGTCTTCGGCCGGCGCTTGGTGCCGAGCGCGATGATCTTCGACAGGATCGGCAGCGCGAACGCCGCGGTCTTGCCCGAACCGGTCTGGGCGATGCCAAAAATGTCACGGCCTTCCAGCTGCGGCGGGATCGCCTGGGCCTGGATCGGCTTCGGCTCGGTGAAGCCGGCGCCATGGGTGGCCTTGAGCAGCGCGCCGGTGATTCCAAGTGCTGCGAAACCCGAAAGTTCCCCAGTGTTCGTACCGGTCAAATTGTTTTCACCGGTCAAAGTGTTTTCGTTGGTCAAAGTATTCTTCTTTCACGCGGCTCGTGGCCGCAAACATCGATGGCGGCAGGGCGCAACCTGCCGTCGAAAAAACTGTCATGAAACGACAAGGCGGCGGACACTATCGTCCGCACGGCTGCGCTGTCGTGCCCGCAGGCATCATGCCACGGGGCTTTTTCGCCGCCTTGCCGATATGTCGGAAAGAGGGAAAACAGACGCAACCAGTCTCATTCGTCGAGAAGGCCGGATACTCCCGGCCCAAGCGCCTATGTCGCCGCATATGGCCCAGTTCGCCGCGGAATGCAAGGGGCGCCATGTTGCGGCGCAGCAAATCGACGGCAAAAGCCGCGCTTGCGCTCCCCTGCCTGCATGATTACCACAAATCAGCTTCCGTATTGGGGATCGACCGATGAAGGACGTGCTGAAGGAACTCGAGCGCCGCCGCGACATGGCACGCATGGGCGGCGGTCAGGCCCGGATCGACGCACAGCACAAGAAGGGCAAGCTCACCGCGCGAGAACGCATCGACGTCTTTCTCGACGAGGGCTCGTTCGAGGAGTTCGACATGTATGTCGAGCATCGCTCGACCGATTTCGGCATGGAGAAGACCAAGATCGCCGGCGACGGCGTCGTCACCGGCTGGGGTACCGTCAACGGCCGCCCGGTCTATGTCTTCGCCAAGGATTTTACCGTGTTCGGCGGCTCGCTGTCCGAGGCCCACGCCGAAAAGGTGGTCAAGGTGCAGGAGATGGCGCTGCGCAACCGCGCACCGATCATCGGCCTCTACGACGCCGGCGGCGCCCGCATCCAGGAAGGCGTGGCAGCACTTGGCGGCTATGCCGAGATCTTCCAGCGCAATGTGCTCGCCTCCGGCGTCATCCCGCAGATTTCGCTGATCATGGGCCCTTGCGCCGGCGGCGACGTTTATTCGCCGGCCATGACCGATTTCATCTTCATGGTTCGCGACACCTCCTACATGTTCGTCACCGGGCCGGACGTGGTGAAGACCGTCACCAACGAGACAGTCACCGCCGAGAGCCTCGGCGGCGCCTCCGTCCACACGACGAAGTCCTCGATCGCCGATGGCGCCTATGACAATGACGTCGAGGCGTTGCTGCAGATGCGCCGGCTGGTCGATCTGCTGCCGGCCTCCAACACGGCTGATATCCCCGAGATCGAATGCTATCAGTCGGTCACCGATCACGATCTGTCGCTCGACCGGCTGATCCCCGACAACGCCAATAAACCCTACGACATCAAGGAGTTGATCCTTAAAGTTGCCGACGAGGGTGATTTCTTCGAGATCCAGCAGAGTTTTGCAAAAAACATCGTCACCGGTTTCGGGCGCGTCGAAGGCCGCACGGTCGGCTTCGTCGCCAACCAGCCGATGGTGCTGGCGGGCGTGCTCGACTCGGACGCCAGCCGCAAGGCGGCGCGGTTCGTTCGCTTCTGCGACTGTTTCTCGATTCCGATCGTCACCTTAGTCGACGTTCCGGGCTTTCTGCCCGGCACCGCGCAGGAATATGGCGGGCTGATCAAGCATGGCGCCAAGCTTTTGTTCGCCTATGCCGAGGCGACCGTTCCGAAGATCACCGTCATCACCCGAAAGGCCTATGGCGGTGCGTATGACGTGATGGCGTCAAAGCATCTGCGCGGCGACATGAACTATGCCTGGCCGACGGCGCAGATCGCAGTGATGGGCGCCAGAGGCGCCGTTGAGATCATCTATCGCAAGGACATCGGCGATGCGGAGAAGATCGCAGCGCATACAAAGGCTTACGAGGATCGCTTCCTGTCGCCCTTCGTCGCCGCCGAGCGCGGCTACGTCGATGAGGTGATCATGCCACATTCGACCCGTCGTCGCATCGCGCGCGCGCTCCGCATGCTGCGCAACAAGGATATGCAGAACCCTTGGAAGAAGCACGACAACATTCCGCTGTGACGGCGCTGACAGCGCGAAAGCGGCCACAGCAAAAGCTCACTCCGCTTCCGCCGCGCCAAATCCTGCTCCCATGGTGGCACGGACAGCGCCCGCCCAAGGTGTCGCGTGGTTGTCGATGCGCATCTGAAAAATGAAATAGGTCGGCGAGCAGAAGCCGATACCTTTCACCTTACCGATACCAGGCGTGTCTGGTGGCAGCGACTGGCACATATAGTCCTCGCGGCAGAAATGATCGGCCGAGCAAGCCGGCCGGTTGCCGCGATTGACCGCGCCGCCGAGGCACTGGTCGAAATTGTTGGTCGCCACGCAAGTGTCGAATTTCTTGCCGCCGACCAGCCCGCAGATCTCGTTCGGCATCGGCTTGCCCGGCTTGAAGCCGGCAAAGGCACGATCCTTGTCGTCGCAGCCGCGATAGGCGATGCCGGCCGGCACGCCGATCTTCGGCGGCCGGCACGTGTAGGCGGTGCGCGAAATGTCGGTCGCGAAGGCCGCAAACTGGCCTGATATGCTGTAGCGGTCGTTGAAAGGCTGCGTGCCGTTGCTGGCGATCGAGCCGGTCAGGCACGGGTGGCCGGCAAACATCTTGTCGCTGTCCTTAGGCAACAGGCATTGCGCCAGTTTGGTCCGCACGCCCGACGCAGTCGCCAGCGGCGTGCAGACAGTGCCGCCGCCGCATTGCCAAGTCGTGCCGAAACGGGCCGCATCCTCCGGCATCAGGCACGGCATCGCCATTGCGGCCGGCGCATAGGCGACCTCGCCGGCGTCCTTCCATGCCGCCGGCGGCGCGAAGGACAATGGGCGGAAGCGGTTCGGCTCCTTGCCTTCTGCCGTCGCGCGCAGCCAGGCCTCGCGCCGCGGCATCTCGGCATTAAGATGCGGAGAGATGCCGACCTCGATGCGGTTCAGCGGCGACGTGGTCTTGTCGTCGAGACCGATGAAATGGAAACCGGCGGTCGAACCCGCCTGGTGGCACCCCTGACAGGCGCCATTATCCAGCCGCTCGACCAGCGCTTCCGGCGTGCGCACCAGCTTCAAGGCGGAATAATCGAGCCCGACAAAATCCGCAGGCTGGAACAGCGGCGTGAACGGGTGATTGGCCTGCCTCGCGCTGCCGAAGGTCGACCATGAGATGACTTTTTTCGCCAGGAACTCATCGGGGATTTCGTAGACGCCGAGATCGACCGCCGCGAGATTGGCGCTGATATAGTCGGCGAGTTTCGCTTTCAGCGCGGCGTCTTCCGAGAGCAGCGCCACATCCGGCGTGTTTTCCAGCGGCCTCTCGCTGACCGTCTCTCCATCGATGCCAAAAATCCGCATGAGATAGGCGGCCTGGCCGCCGAATTCGGTCTCCTGGCCGGAGGGAAAGCGCACCACTTGTGCGTTGAGCTCGAGCTGCTTGAAGCTCAGTCCCGCCTTATCCAGCGGCCCACCGATGAGCCAGCCGGTATCGACGGTCTCGTCGAGCTGTGGCGTCCAGCGTCCGGCAACGCCGACGCAGCCGCCATCTGCGTCTGGCGTGGCGCTGTAAATGGCATTGAAGTTGAACGGCAGGCGCGAGGCCAGAACCTTGCCGTTCTTCTTGAAGCTGTAGGCGAGGCGATAAATGAAACGCACCTCGCCGCAACTCCCGTCGTCGCGCGCTTCGGTGAAATCGCGCCGGTCGATCCTATTGACGACACCGACCAGCCTGAAGCGCGCGGCGCCGGTCTTCAGCCAGCGCATGTCCATGATGCGGCCGACATTGCCGTCGGTGACTTCGTAGAGCGGCCGCCCGCCAGCCTTCATCTCGGCCCGCAGCGCGGCGACATCGCCGGCAATCGTTTCGACGATTGCGTGATAGCCCGGTGCCTTGTCATAGAGCGTCTTCAGGTCGCCCTTGCCATCGACGCCGAAAATGCCGGCGAAACCAAAACCCTTGGCATCGAGGGCGGCGAGCACGGCCGGATCGTCGACGATGGTCACGAGACCTTCGGCGCGCGCGGTGTGTGCCATGAAAACGGCGATGAAGACTGTGGCAAGCAGCGCGACCCAGCGGTTCATCCAGCAGTCACCTCGTTGCGACGTTCGGCAAGCTGGCGCAGCACCGGCAGCAGCGCCAGCGGCAAGTCTTCGGCGATCAGCCCCGGTCCGAAACGGCTGCCGGCCTCGGCATGGATCCAGACCGCTGCGCAGGCGGCTTCGAAAGCCGGCATGCCTTGCGCCAGAAAGCCGGCGATGATGCCCGACAGCACGTCGCCCGAACCGGCGGTGGCCAACCATGGCGCGCCATTGCCGTTGATCGCGGCGCTGCCATCGGGCGCCGCGATCACGGTGTCCGCGCCCTTGTAGATGACGATGGCGCCGGCGCGCTCGGCGGCACTGCGCGCCCTGGCCGGCTTCGACAGATTCCTGTCTCC
>NZ_RZTI01000122.1:0-18396 GCF_003997275.1 Mesorhizobium sp. M6A.T.Ce.TU.002.03.1.1 | reverse complement strand
TGCCCGAACCGCGGAACTCTCGGCAGACTGAGCGTTGTCCACCCGGATTGTATTCAGTCAACTTCTCGCAAGCGGTATCCGACGCCGGTTTCGGTGGTGATGTAGCGCGGCTGGTCGGGCGTTTTCTCGATCTTCTGCCGGAGCTGCCGCACATAAACCCTGAGATACTGCACGTCGGTCGAATCGCCCCAGACCTGGTTCAGCAGAAACCGGTGGGTAAGAACCCTGCCGGCGTGCTGGACGAGGATGCGGAGGATGTCATATTCCTTCGGCGAGAGCTTTATCTCCCTGCCCTCGACGGTGACGATCCGTTTCACCAGATCGACCGTGAGATCGCCAGTGTGGAAAACAGGCTTCTCGCCCTGCTGCTGTAATTTGTGGCGAAGCGCCACGCGAATGCGCGCGACAAGCTCGTTCATGCCGAACGGCTTGGTGACATAGTCGTCGGCGCCCAGTTCAAGTGCCGAGACGATGCCGGCCTCATCGGTGCGGCTGGAGAGGATGACCACGGGGACGTCAAGGCCATCATCTCGCCATTTGCTCAGCAATTCGTGGCCGCCCATGCCGGGCAGGCCGAGATCGAGCAGGATCAAGTCCGGTTTTTCCGTCTCCATGAGCTCGATCGCCGCCTTGGCGTTCGGCGCCTCGCTGATCGCATAGCCCTGGCTGCCAAGGCCGACGCGAAGCAGCTTGCGGATCGGCGGTTCGTCATCGACGACCAATATCCTGACGTCCAGATTCGTCATGCCAAATCATCCAGATCGGGGCCGCCCACATTTTGGTCATCGCCGTTGGGGTCGTCCACGGCGGGCAATTCCGTCGGCACCGGCATTCTGATGGTGAAAACCGCACCCGAGCGGTCGGTCCTGCTGGCCGCCGAAATTGTCCCGCCCATCGCTTCGATGAAGCCGCGGCAGATCGACAGCCCGAGCCCGGTGCCTGCACGGACCTGATCGCCCTTGCGCACCCGGTAGAATGTGTCGAAAACGCGTTGCAGATCGGCCGGCGGAATGCCCGGCCCCTCGTCCATGATCTGCAGGATGACGAAGCCATTGTCGAGCCAGCCCTGCAAGCGGATCGTCGAACCAGGCGGCGCATATTTTGCGGCATTGTCGAGGAGGTTGAACAGCACCTGCTCGAACAGGACGGGGTCAAGCCTCAGCATCGGCAGGTCAGCGGGAATGTCTATGTCGGCCTTGTGTTCGCCGATGATTTTCCTGGCTCGGTACAGCGCGGAGCCGACAATATCGCCGACATAGTGGAACGCGTAGTTCGGCTCCATCGCTCCGGATTCGATCTTGGTCATGTCGAGCAGATTGGCGATGAAGCGGTTTAGCCTTTCCGATTCGTCGAGCACGGTCGAAAGCAGGTCCGCACGGTCCTGTTCGGGAAGTGCCGGCGCGAATTCCCTTAGCGTGCCGGCCGCGCCCATGATGGCGGCAAGCGGTGTTTTCAAATCATGGGAAATGGAGGTGAGCAGCGCAGAGCGCAGCCTGTCCGCCTCGGCGGCGAGCTTGGCCCGGTCGACGTCGGCGACAAGCTGGATGCGCTCGATGGCGACCGCCGCCTGGTCGGCGAGCGCATCGAGCAGGCGCTGCTGCTCGGGCGTCAGCAGCGGGCCTTGCTTGTCGTTGTCGAGGCCGACGACACCGACGGCGGTGCGCCCCGTCCGCAGCGGGAGATAGAGGCGTTTTGCCCCTGGCAGCGTGTCGGCGCCGCGTCCCGCGGCGCGGTTGTGTTCCCAGGCCCAACGGGCGGCCGCGATGTCGGCCTCGACCAGCGTGTCGTCGGGCGGATAGCCGGCCTTGACGGTGATCGAGCCGTTTTCGGGCAGAAGCAGCACGACCCGCAGCTTCAGCATGGAGGCGATCTGGAAGGCAGTCGCCCAAAGCACGTCATCGAGCGTGGCAGTTCCCGCTAACTTCTTTGAGAACAGATAAAGGTCCTCGGTGGTGCGAGCGCGAGACTGTGCCGCCACGGCCTGGCGCTGCACTCGTGCCGTCAAATTGCTGGCGATGATCGCGACGCAGAAGAGGAAGCCGAGCGCGACGACACTTTCCGTGTCGCTGATGTTGAAGGTGTAAAGCGGGTCGAGAAAGAAGAAATTGAAGGCCAAGGTGCTGAGAACAGAAGCGAATATCGCAGGCCACAGACCCGCGGTGACCGCAGATACCAGCACCGCCATGAGGAAGACTAGGGCGATGTTTCGCACGTCGAGCACACGCGACAAGAGCAGCCCGAAAAGTAGCCCCGCGACGACGTAGCCGGTAACGATCAAATAGGGCTTGATGTCGAAACGCGCCGGGTGGGCCGGGGTGATACCGCGCGACGGCTGCGCTTGTGCCTGGACGTCGCCGGAGACGACATGGACACTGATCTTTCCCGCGTCGCGTATCAAATCATAGGTGACGGCGCCGTCAAACAATTGCCGCCAGCGCGGCTTGCGCGGCTTGCCAGTGATGATGTGGGTGACGTTGTTCGCGGCCGCGTAGCGCAGAATGTCGGCGGCGACGTCCTGGCCGGGTATGGTGACGGCAGCGCCGCCCAATTGTTCGGCAAGGCGGAGCGTCGATGCTAGCCTGTCGCGATCCTGCTCGGACAGGCCCGTCGAACGCGGCGTCTCGACGTAGAGCGCGAGCCATGGTGCGCGCAGCCGCTCGGCCTGGCGGCGAGCATAACGCACAAGGGACGCGCTGCGCGGATCCTCGTCGACCCAGACCAGGACACGTTCGCTGGCCGCCCAGGGCCCCGGTATCGCGTGGGCCTGCATGTGGATCAGCAACTGCTCGTCGACGCGCTGGGCGGTGCGGCGGAGCGCCAGTTCCCGAAGCGCCGTCAGATTGCCCGGCGAGAAATAGTTCTCGATGGCACGCTGGGCGGTGCTGGGGATATAGACCTTGCCTTCCTCGAGCCGCTTGATGAGATCGTCGGGAGTGAGATCGATGATCTCGATGTCGTCGGCTTGGTCGATGATGGAGTCTGGAACCGTCTCGCGCACCCTGACGCGGGTGATCTGCGCCACGACATCGTTCAGGCTTTCGACATGCTGGATATTGAGCGTCGTATAGACGTCGATGCCGTGCGTCAGGATTTCCTGAACGTCGAGATAGCGCTTGGGATGGCGGCTGCCCTGCGCGTTGGTATGGGCAAGCTCATCGACGAGGACCAGCGCTGGACGCCGGGCAAGGATGGCATCGAGGTCCATCTCCTCGAGGATGCGCCCCTTGTAGTCGACCTGACGACGGGGAATCAGCTCATAGCCGTCGACCAGCGCCTGGGTTTCTTTGCGACCGTGCGTTTCGACGACGCCGATCACCACGTCGACCCCGTCGGCCAATCTTGCACGGCCCGACATCAGCATTTCACAGGTCTTGCCGACACCGGGCGCTGCGCCCAGGAATATTCGTAGGCGACCGCGCGCCTCCCGCTCCGCATGATCAAGCAGCGCGTCGGGTGAGGGTCTGGTTTCGTTGCGGCTGTCGTCCGGCATCAGAATCGATCATGAATGGCGCCGGGGATGGTGTCGATCCCCGGCCCACCATTCATTGCTTGGTGGCCTCGTCCAGTGCCAGATTGAGCGCCAGCACATTGACCACCGGCTCTCCCATGAAACCGAGCTCGCGGTTCTCGACATGGCTGTCGACGAGGGATTTGATCCCGGCTTCATCCATCCCCCTGGCCTTGGCTACCCTGGCGACCTGGAAATAGGCGGCTTCTGGGCTGATATGCGGATCGAGGCCGCTGCCTGAAGTCGTGACCAGATCTATCGGTACCGGCTGGTCCGGATTTTCTGCCTTCAGCCTGTCGGCGTCGCCCTTGATGCGGTCGATCAGCTTGGGATTGGTCGGACCGAGATTCGAACCGCTCGAAGCGCTGGCATTGTAGCCGTCGCCGGCGGCCGATAGGCGACCGTGGAAATAGCGGTCGCTGGCAAAAGCCTGGCCGATCAGTTCGGAACCGATGACCTTGCCGTCTTTCTCGATCAGACTGCCATTGGCCTGGCGCGGGAACACAGCTTGAGCAATGCCGGTCATGCCGATCGGATAGATCAGGCCGGTTAGCACGGTGAAGAAAACGATCATGACGATCGCGGGTCTGATTTGCTTGAGCATGGACGTAATTCCTTATGCGAGGCCAAGCGCGGTGATGGCCATGTCGATCGCCTTGATGCCGACGAAGGGGACAATGATACCGCCGAGGCCATAGACAAGAAGGTTGCGGCTGAGCAGCGCGCCGGCGCCGATGGCGCGATACTTGACGCCTCTCAGCGACAGCGGGATCAGCGCGATGATGATCAGCGCGTTGAAGATGATGGCCGAGAGAATGGCGCTCTGCGGCGTTGCCAGATGCATGATGTTGAGCGCCTGCAGCGGGCCTGACGTCTGCCCCGGCGCGATGTAGAAGACGGCGAAGATGGCCGGGATGATGGCGAAGTATTTGGCCACGTCGTTGGCGATCGAGAAGGTCGTCAGCGAGCCGCGCGTCATCAGCAGCGCCTTGCCGATTTCGACGATCTCGATCAGCTTGGTCGGATCGCTATCGAGGTCGACCATGTTGCCGGCTTCGCGCGCGGCGACCGTGCCGGTGTTCATGGCAACGCCGACATCGGCCTGGGCAAGGGCGGGCGCATCATTGGTGCCGTCGCCGCACATGGCGACGAGCTTGCCCTTGGCCTGTTCGTCGCGGATCAGCTTCAGCTTATCCTCGGGCGTCGCCTGGGCAAGGAAGTCGTCGACGCCGGCTTCTGCCGCGATCGCCGCCGCCGTCATCGGATTGTCGCCGGTGATCATCACCGTTCGGATGCCCATCTTGCGCAGTTCGGCGAACCGTTCCCTGATGCCGCCCTTGACGATGTCCTTGAGATGGACGACGCCGAGCAGGCGTCCGTCGCGCTCGACCGCCAGCGGCGTGCCACCGGATTTGGCGATGTCGTCGGCGATTGCCTGCAGGTCGCGGACGGTGTCGCTGCTGGGGCGCGTGGCATGGGTGGCGACGGTCGACTGATTGACATGGGCGAGCACGGAATCGACCGCGCCCTTGCGAACCGATGAGCCATCGATGTCGACGCCGCTCATGCGGGTTTGTGCGGTGAAGGGCACGAAAGTGGCATGCAGTGTTGCCATGTCGCGGGCGCGGATGGCGTATTTCTCCTTGGCCAGCACGACGATGGAGCGGCCTTCCGGCGTCTCGTCAGCGAGCGAAGCGAGCTGCGCCGCGTCGGCCAATTCCTGCTCGGTGACGCCTTTGACCGGACGAAATTCCGTCGCCTGGCGATTGCCGAGTGTGATCGTGCCGGTCTTGTCGAGCAGCAGTGTGTCGACATCGCCCGCCGCCTCGACGGCGCGGCCCGACATGGCCAATACATTGAACCGCACCAGGCGATCCATTCCGGCGATGCCGATCGCCGAAAGCAGCGCGCCGATCGTCGTCGGGATCAAGGTCACGAACAGGGCGACGAGCACGGTCACCGAGATGTAGCCGCCCGAATAGGAGGCGAAACTCGGGATCGTCGCCGTCGCCAGCACGAAGATCAGCGTCATGCCGACGAGCAGGATGTTGAGCGCGATCTCGTTGGGCGTCTTCTGGCGCTCGGCGCCTTCGACGAGCGAGATCATGCGATCAAGGAACGTATGGCCGGAGGCCGCGGTGATGCGCACGCGGATCCAGTCGGACAACACCTGAGTGCCGCCGGTCACCGCGGAACGGTCGCCGCCGGATTCTCGAATGACCGGGGCGGATTCGCCGGTGATCGCAGCCTCGTTGACCGAAGCGACGCCTTCGATCACCTCGCCGTCCGACGGAATGATGTCTCCGGCCTCGACGAGCACCGCGTCGCCGACCTTCAGGCTGGTGCCGGGCACCAGCTTGAATTTGGTGCGGTCGTCGCCGGTCAACAGCTTGGCCTGAGTCTCGGTGCGCGCCTTGCGCAGCGAATCGGCCTGCGCCTTGCCTCGGCCTTCGGCGACCGCTTCGGCGAAGTTGGCGAAAAGCACGGTGAACCACAGCCAGATGATGATCTGCAGGGAGAAGCCGAGATCGCCGCCGCCGGTGACGAGATCCTTGACGAACAGGACTGACGTGAGCGCCGAGACGACAGCGACGACGAACATCACCGGGTTCCGCATCAAGGTGCGCGGGTTCAGCTTCCTGAAGGCGCCGCCGATGGCGGGCAACAGGATACGAGCATCCATGATAACAGCGGATTTGGACTGGCTCATTTGGTGGCTCCAGTGTCGATGTTGTTGGATGGCACCGACCGATCGGATGCCGAAAGCAGATGCGGAAGCCCGTAAGCCAGCAACCAGATCACGATCATGACTGCCGCGATGCCAAGGAAGGTGGACATGGTCGGGAAAGGAGGAGGGGTTGCCTCCCCCTTCCGATCGGCGCGATGCCGGATCTTGCGACGAATAGTTTCGAACCAGGACATGACATTGATCCAAGGTGGGGATCCAAGGTGGGGTGGTTTCAGAATGTCTGCCCGTGGATGCCAGCCAGGTGCTCGACGATCGGTCCGACCGCCAGCGCCGGGAAAAACGTGAGGCCGCCGACGATCAGGATGACGCCGACCAGCAGCCCGACGAATAGCGGCCCGTCGGTCGGGAAGGTGCCGGCTGAGGCAGGGGCCGTCTTCTTGGCGACCAGCGAACCGGCGATTGCCAGAGCCGGGATGATGACCAGGAAGCGGCCCATCAGCATGCCGATGCCGAGCGTGATGTTGTACCAAGGCGTGTTGCCGGTCAGGCCGCCAAAGGCCGAGCCGTTGTTGGCGGCAGCCGAGGTGTAGGCATAGAGGACCTCGGAGAAACCGTGCGGGCCGGCATTGGCGATGGAAGCGACGCCTGTCGGCAGCACCACCGCAATGGCGGTGAAGATCAGCATCGCCAGCGGCAGGCAGAGAATGGCCAGCATTGCCATCTTGATCTCCTTGGCCTCGATTTTCTTGCCGAGATATTCGGGCGTGCGTCCGACCATCAGCCCGGCAACGAAGACAGCGATCACGATGTACATCAGGATGCCGTAGAGACCGGCGCCGACGCCGCCGACAATGACCTCGCCGAGTTGCATGTTGATGATCGGGATCATGCCGCCAAGCGCGGTGAAGCTGTCATGCATGGCGTTAACGGCGCCGCAGGACGCGGCCGTGGTGATGACCGCAAACAGCGCCGATAAAGCGATGCCGAAACGTGTTTCCTTGCCTTCCATGTTGCCGCCGTCGATACCGAGCGCATGCACCAGCGGATTGCCTGCGGCTTCCGCCCAGTAGCAGACGGCGACGCCAGCGATGAACAGGACGCCCATCGCGGTCAAGATCGCCCAACCCTGGCGCTGGTTGCCGACCATGCGGCCGAAGACGTTGGTCAGCGCCGCGCCGATGGCGAAGATCGTCACCATCTGGATCAGGTTCGAGATCGCATCGGGATTTTCGAAGGGATGCGCGGCATTGGCGTTGAAGAAGCCGCCGCCATTGGTGCCGAGCATCTTGATGGCGCTCTGTGAGGCGACAGGCCCGACTGCGATCGTTTGCTGCGCGCCTTCCAGCGTCGTTGCGTTGACATAGGCGCCGAGCGTCTGCGGCATGCCGAGATAGACATAGATCAGCGTCAGCACGATGCAGAGCGGCAACAGTAGGTAAAGGGTGGACCGGGTCATATCGACCCAGAAATTGCCGATCGATTTGCCGGAAGCCTTGGCGAAGCCGCGGATCAGCGCGATCGCGATGGCGATACCGGTCGCCGCTGACAGGAAATTCTGCACGGTGAGGCCGGCCATCTGCACGAGATAGGACATCGTGCTTTCGCCGCCGTAGTTCTGCCAGTTGGTATTGGTCATGAAGCTGGCGGCGGTGTTGAAGGCGAGCCCGGGTTCGACGGCGGTCATGCCAGCCGGGTTATAGGGCAGGCTGCCCTGCAGCCGTTGCAGGAAGTAAAGCACCAGGAAGCCGGCCAGGTTGAAGAACAGCAGGGCCGCCGCATAGGAGGTCCAGTGCTGCTCCTCGCGCTCGCTGGTTCCCGAGATGCGATAAAGGCTCCGTTCGAAAGGCCCCAAAATCGGCGACAGGAATGTGCGTTCGCCGCTGAAAACGCGATACATGTAGCCGCCGAGCGGCTTCACGAGCAAAATGACGATCCCGCAATAAACGAGGATCTGTATCCATCCGTTGAGAGTCATTGAAATAGCTTTCCGTGCCTGGCCAGTTGCTGTCAGAAGCGTTCTGGCCGAACGAGGGCGTAGGTGAGATAGGCGAGCAGGAACAAAGTCACGCCGCCACCGAGGATGTAGTCGAGAAGCATGTTGCGATCCTCCCGCTTAAAGACTGTCGCAGGCTTTGATGTAGGCAAAAGAAAGGGCGAAGAACAAAACCCCTATCCCGAGAGCGACGATGTCCATCGTGCATGTTCCTTATTTTCGTTTGTTTTCGCGTCTCCTGCAGGCGGCAGGCCGAAATCATGCGGAAACGTCCCGCCACAACGGCAGAATGACCGAGATGTGTATTTCCGGTAGAATATGGCTCGAAACACCATAAAGGTTCGAGACGTGGCGAGCGGGAAAGAAATAAAAATCCTATAGGGATTTTGCCGTCGCGATCTCAACAGAGGCACGGCGTTTGAAAACAAGATGGCCCGGACAGGCCGTGCGCCGGCGCGAGACGCTGCTGAAAATCAATGATCGCGCATGTAGATCACAGCATAGTCGTCCGTGTATGCCCGCTTCCAGCCCAGTTCGTCGAAGAACGGAATGCGGCTGTCGTCCGCCGTCAGCAAGGCCCAGTCTATCGCATACTTATCGAGCTGGGCTTGGAGGACAGGCTTTCCGCCGCTGCGCCCCATTTGCTCATCTGCTTTCGCGAAGCCATTCAGAAAGAGCTGGTCTGTGCGGCCATCGATGAACGTCTTGATGCCATGGAAAATCAACGTGCCGCCGAAATCGTAGGAATTCAGCAGATTGCCTGATAAATTGTGGGTCTGGGCGAATGCGAGCGCATTCTTGGCCGAGGTCTTCTGGCTCGGCGCGACCGGATAGGTGGCAATGAAGGCCGCCGATGCCAAAACCAGCAAGACGGCAATTCCACCCCAGACTTGGCGGAACCGCCGCACGAAAAATTGTTCAAGCCCGTCGCGCTTTTCCTCCGCCCATTTCCGGGCCGAAAGTGCTGGATATTGCTGCGCAACCTCCACGGCGAGGACGATCGGGACAAGCAGAAAGAACAGGTAAATGAAACGTATGTGGGTGAGATAGATATGCAAGGTGAAGACAAGGAACAACGCCTTGGCCCAGCCGATCTGCAGTCTCGAAACCAGCAGCCCGAAAAAGACAATCAGCAGGGCCATCTCCTGGAAACCATGCTCAGAAGCGTTGAACGGCCGCCACTCCATGATGTAGGGCACCGCTTCATTGCCATAGGCCACCGTGAATGTGGCGAGTATGGCCTTGACGCCATAGGGATTGAGCAGGCTGACCAGCGGACATAGCAGCCCGAAGGCGACCCATTTGGCAAGGAGCGCGGGGTTGGACAGGCGTATGCGCATGAGAAGATCGAGGCCGGCAAAAGCCGCGATGACGAAGCCGAAGGTGAACGTCGCGTGGAGGTTGGCCCACAGGCAAAGCAGCGGCAGCAGCCATAGAGGCGGGGCCTGCTCGTTGCGCGCGGCGTCGAAAAGATACGCGGTCCAGACGACGATGATGGGCAAGGTGAAGATGTGCGGCCGCGCGATATAGACGGGGTCGATCAGGAGCGCCAGAACGATCGTTAGTCCCACCGCCAGTGTCGGCTTCAGCCAGACGCTGAGATGCCACGACATCAAGAAGACCGTCAGGACGACCATGGCGATCGTCAGCAGCGCCACACCGCTCCAGCCAGCTGCGTCATAGGCAAGCGCTAGAAGAACCTGCCCAAGCCATTCCTTGGCGATCCATGGATGGCCGGCAAAGGTGTAGGAATAGGTATCGATCGTCGGGAATGCGCGGCTTGCCAGGATATCCTGCCCGACCTTGATATGCCACCAACTGTCGGGGTCCTGGAGCAACGAAGCGGCGAGGGCAAGGAGCGCAGCCGCCATGACACCCGCGGCGACCAGGCAAAACACCAGCCTTGCGCGCCGGGCGTCGTCTATCAACGGCGGTGCTTCACGGGAAGCCTGTATCTGGAGCATAGAATATCCCTGAGCTGCTTGCTGCCGAGCATCTCTATTGATGGTCAGACGGCAGGCTTGATCGCATGCACGAAATACTGGGCTCCAAGGGGAACCGTGGCGAGGAAGCGCTCGAACGGCCGCAATCTTGCGAATAGGCGCGGGAAAAAAATCCGGTAGACGATATCGGCCCTGGAGAAGCCCGCCGCGGCCACTCGCGCACGCATGTCGCGGCCGTTGATCAGAACCGCGTTCTCGTCGAAAGCACAGCTTCGCACTGCGTGCGTCGTCAGCGGATTCAAGGGATTGTGCTCGAACAGAAAGAAGCTGCCGCCACTGGCCAGCACTCTCTCGATCTCCTTGATCAGGCCGACATGGAGGTTTTCAGGGATGTGATGGAACACGCAGGCGGCGAAGGCGAGATCGAAACTCGCGTCCTCATATGGGATCGTTTCGCCGTCGAAGTGCCTGAAATGAGCCTGGCCGGGAAAGCGCTTGTGGGCGATGTCGAGCGACTGCGAGGACGGGTCGAGCAAGGTGATTTCGCTGTCGGGAAAGGCGGCGCGCATGGGTCCCAGCGAGTTTCCGACGCCCGCGCCGAAGTCGAGTATCCGCCGCGGCTTCACGCCCGAGCGGGCGAGCCTTGCCGCGACGTCATCGATTTTGTACTGCGCAAAGAAATCCGGCGTCTCGCCGCTCAGCCGGATGCTTGCGGCATGCTGCTGCTGATATTCCTGCGCGAATTGGTCAAATTCTGCCTGAAGCACGCGCGGCTCCCTTCGTCAGCTGCCCGGCCATCTCCTGCAGGCGATGGACGGGCAGCTTCTCGGAGGCGGGATCGTGGGCGGCAATCTCGTTTACCAGGTAGAGGGGCCGTCGCTTGGTCTCCATATACATGCGCCCGAGATACTCGCCGAAAATCCCGAGGACCAGAAGCTGAACACTGCCGAGGATCAGGACGATCGCGGCCAGGCTGGTCCACCCCGGCAACACGCTGCCGACGAACCACGAGAGCAGCGTGTAGCCGAGAGCGGCAAGCCCGAGAAAGCCGAAGATCATGCCGAGATGCGAGGCAAACCGCAGGGGCACGGTGGAGAAACTCGTCATCGCGTCAGTCGCCAGCAACACCATCTTCCTCAGGGGATAGTGCGTGGCGCCGGCGAAACGCTGGTGCCGTTCATAGGGAAAGGCCACCTGTTTCAAGCCGATCCAGCTCACCATGCCGCGAATGAAGCGGTAGCGCTCGGGCATCGCATTGAGATGATCGAGCGCACGGCGGCTCATCAGGCGAAAGTCCCCGGAATCGAGCGCCATGTCGACATCGACCATCTTGCGCAGCAGGCGGTAGAACACGGCCGCGGTCGTGCGCTTGAACCAGCCTTCGCCTTGCCGCTTCAGCCGCTGGCCATAGACGACGTCGAATCCCTCATCCATCTTTGCCATCATGGCTTCGAGCAATTCCGGCGGGTCCTGAAGGTCGGCGTCGAGAATGAGAATGCGCTGGCCGCGACAAAACTCCAGGCCGGCGCTGAGCGCAATCTGGTGGCCGTAGTTGCGGGCAAGATCCAATCCGACGACGTGGCTGTCCTGTCTGGCGAGATCGAAAATGGCCTCTCGGGTACCGTCGGTTGCTCCATCGACGACCAAGATGATCTCGTAAGAATGCCCCGCTTGTTCACGGCAAGCGGCTGTCACGCGCCGGTAAAGCTCGGCGATTCCGTCGATTTCGTTGTAGCACGGCACGACAACAGACAGCGCGATAGCGCGTCGCGTGGCGATTTTCTCTGTTTGCGCCAAAAGCCCAGCTCCCGTTACTAGAACGGGAATAGGCCGAATTTGTTAGAAAACCGATAAACCGCTCAGGCCGGCCCGCGACGTCAGACAAACGACGCGTGACGGACACATGCGACGGGGATACGGAGAGGGCGGACGCTCCGCCAAATCGGCCGTTCAGCCTTCGGCCTTGAAGTTCTTGGCTTCCTTCTCGACCTTGGCGCTGTCCTTGCCGTGCTTGCGCATCAGATCCTTCGCTTGGTTGGGAGAAACGTCGGTGGTCTCGGCCAGGCGCAAGGCCTCCTTGTCGTCCGGCTCGCGCTTCTTCCGATCGGCCATTGCGGTCTTCTTGTCAGCCATCACAACGCCTTTATGCTCTCGGCGATTTCGTTCAGCACCTTGCGGTCGGTGCCGTGGCGCTTGATCAGCGTGCGTGCCTGGTCGGGAGTGATGCCGGCTTCCTCGGCGAGATGCCTCACCTCATAGTCTTCGTCGCCGGCTACTTGTGAGCGATCGCGGTTGTCGGTCTTGGTCTTGTCGTCAGCCATGGCAGTTCTCCTCGTTTCGACCTTGAGCATAACGACGGAGATTTCGTGAGGTTCCTTAGTGCCGGCCTTCGCGCACAAACAGATGGGCTTCTTTGGCGGCGGCCGTGAATGCGCGCCGCGCACTGCCAACCGCCCGCCGCTGCTCCATCGCATCCATCAGGGCTTTCAAGGCCGCGCGATATTTCGGCCCGCGCCTTTCGTCTGGCCACTTGTCGACCAGAAGCGAGGCCGCCTGGACTGTCCTCGTCACAGAGAGGGGGCGGCCGATCCGTTCGCTCTCGATTGTCACGGGAATGTCGAATTGTTCATCACGCATCACCGGCACTCCTTGACTCCGAAGACAGCAACGGCGCAGCGGAGTTATACGTTCCGATGACGAATGGCGTGATCCATCCCGATCACAATTCATGGTTACTGAGTGGCTTACGTCGCCGGTAGTTCAGACAGTGCACAAGCTAGGGGCGGCATGCACTAGCGGGACCGATGGTCGAACACGACCCCCATGGTCCTACCAATTGCGGTCATGACGACAAGCTCGACCAAGTGGTCGTCGCTGTCCTCACAAGCTGGGTCTGCTCGGCGGATGGCATCTATTGCAGCTCTGGTCGATATAGTGTCGCCGGCGCGGAATTTTGAAAGCGCAGATGAAACAAGTTCCTGGACGGTCAAGTCAACGGCAGGCGCTCTCGAAACGATGTTCATTGGCCTCCTCCGCTATGAACCCTCTCCCATGAGAATATTACGCCGAATGGCAGTTTTCGCCAGCGAAATAGTGGGCAGACCAGAGGCCAATCGGGCCGGGGATGCTCACCTTTTTGCAGGGGTCAGCGCGACGCTGCCGATTTCGATTTCTCTCGGCTCCTCGCAGCTGGCTTGATCCTTATACGCACCGCCCCACCCTCGGGATGATCGATCTCAAAGGCATTGGTTTTCCGCACGAGATCGCTCAGCTTGCGAAAGCCGAAGGTTCTGGGATCGAAGTCCGATGCCAGATTTGCGAGCTGATTGCCGACAATGCCGAGCGGCACCCAGCCGTCCTCGGTTTCCATCTGTGAAATGACCTTGGTGATGATCGGCGTCGCGGCGCTGGGCGGCTGCAAAGATTTCGTCGGCGCCGCATCCTGAGCGTTGGCTGGCGCAGTCGGAAGCAGGTTCTCGGTGTATACGAACCGGCGGCATGCCTGCCGAAAACTCTCCGGTGTCTTCTGCTCGCCAAACCCATAAACGTCGATCCCATGCTCCCGGATGCGAGCGGCAAGGCGGGTGAAATCGCTGTCGGAGGACACCAGGCAGAAGCCTTCGAACCGCCCGCTGTGGAGAAGGTCCATCGCGTCGATGACGAGCGTGATGTCGGATGCGTTCTTGCCGGTGGTGTAGGCGAATTGCTGCTGCGGGATGATCGCGTGCTTCGACAGCACATCGGCCCACGCCTTCGAACGGGTGCTGGAGAAGTCGCCATAGATGCGACGAACGCTTGCCTCGCCGATCTTTGCGATTTCCTCGAACAGCCCGTCGGCAATCTTGGCCGAGGCATTGTCTGCGTCGATCAGCACAGCAAGCCGTGGAGAACGCGGTTCGGTTGGCACTGTGGGCCCCCTGTTTCTGGCTTCGCACCAAATGACATTTCGCACCAAATGACATAATGCCATATGGTGCAGCGGTAACCTTTTTATCGAGATCCGACGAACGTCACCTACTTCTTCCGGTACAAGATCATACCTGCGTGGTGCAGCACGCCGTCAATAAATTCGCCATCGGCTGTGAAGCCGGTGTCATCCCAGTAGTCGATGTGGTTGCCCCGGATCTCATAGCGCCCCTGGTATGCGCTCTCACGGTTTCCGCGCGCTTCGTCATAACGACCGTTTGGAAGCAAGTTGTGACGGATATGGCCATCGGCCGTGACCCACATCCCGACATAGGGGTGGCTTTCCGAAACCTGGGTAGCTGTGGTTTGCTCGATATTCATCTGGGTGAGACCTTTCTGCATGGGTAAGACGGCTGCGCCGGCAAGAAGCCCGGCAGCGGCAAGTATCGAAACCTGTTTCATGGGACAGCTCCTCAGGGTTGTTTGCCGGGAGCGGCGCGACGCTCAGCGAACAGCTCGGAGAGCGCTTGCGATGCTGCGATCGCGCGGGGAAATCCGGCCGGAACCGTCACCATGTAGATGACTTCCTTCAGCTCACCCTCGGACACGCCGATATTCAGCGCATAGCCGGCATGAATTTTCATGAAGGCGGCCTCACCCATGGCTGCGAATACCGCGACGGCGGCGAGTTGGCGTGTGCGGCTGTCGAGCCCCGGGCGGGACCAGACGTCGCCGAGCGCATAGCCCTGGGTTGCTGCGGCCAGAAACGGAAACTCCTGTCTCATGCGTTCCAGCGTCGGTTGCGGAGCGCCATTGTTCAGGCTCCTGACGACAGCGTCGCCGCGTTGCAGCCGCTCTTCCATCGTCTGCGATTTGGCCGTTTGAGGAACCGCGCCGATCAGCAACGCTGCGGCAATCACGATGTACGAGAGGTGAAAACGAAAACCCATTTTTGCCTCCCTATTTGTTGGCTGTCGGCCGGATGGCGATCTCGTTCACATCGACATCGTCCGGTTGTTCAATGGCAAAGCGCACGGCACGGCCGATCGCGTCAGGCTGCAGCGCAATGGCGCGATAGGTCTTCATCGCTTCCGCCGCCACCGGATCGGTGATCGTGTCGGCGAGCTCGCTCTCGACCACGCCGGGATGGATGCAGGTGACGCGGATGTTGTCGTGCTCCTGCCGCAGACCATCGGAGATGGCGCGGACCGCGTATTTGGTTGCGCAATAGACAGCGGCTGTCGGCGACACAGAAAGCGCGCCGATGGAGGCGATGTTGACGACATGGCCGGAGCCTCGGGCCGTCATCTCCGGCAGCACCGCGGCGATGCCGTAGAGCACGCCCTTGATGTTGACGTCGACCATTCGGTCCCACTCGTCGATCTTCATCGAGGCCATCAGCGACAACGGCATGACACCGGCATTGTTGACGATCACGTCGACGCGTCCCCAGGCCCGGCGCGCCGCGTCGGCAAACGCGGCGACATCGGCGCGGTCGGTCACGTCCAGACGGCGTGTCATTGCCTCTCCGCCCTTTGCCCTGATCTCTTCCGCGAGTGTGTCCAGCCGATCGGTGCGGCGCGCACCGAGCATGACCTTTGCTCCGGCAGCACCGAGCTCCCGGCCGATGGCGGCGCCAATGCCGCTCGAAGCCCCGGTGATGAGCACGACTTTGTTGAGCGACATGTTTCGTCTCCGTCTGGTTGATCTTGCGAGCCGCGATGCAGCGGTTGCCACGAAGATGGATCTGTTTCACTGTTGCGATAAGACGATCATTCATTCCCAGCGTGGAAAGCACAGCTAACCAATGCAGCCGGATCTTAATGCGCTTGCGGTCTTCGCCCTCGTTGCCGAGGAGCGGAGCTTTCGCGCGGCTGCGGACCGCATGGGCGTCACCCGCTCAGCGGTGAGCCAGACGATGAAGCGGCTGGAAGAGACGCTCGGTATCGCGCTTGTCCGGCGCACGACGCGAAGCGTCAGCCTGACCGAGGCTGGCGAACGCCTCTACGCCGAGATAGCGCCGGCCATTGCCGACATGCGCGCGGCAATGGAGACCACCGGGGACCTGCGCGGTCGTCCGCGCGGGCAGTTGCGACTCGCCGTCTCGTCGATCGCCGAGCGCTTTCTTTCAGGGCCGTTCCTGGCGACCTTTGCCGAAGCCAATCCGGAGGTTCAGATCGATATCACGGTGACGGACGAAGAATTCGATATCGTCGCCGAGGGATACGATGCCGGCGTCAGGCTCGGCGAGGTGATAGAGCAGGACATGATCGCGGTGTCTGTCGCCGGTGACGAGCGGCAGCTGGCCGTCTGCGCGCCGGCCTATCGCGATCGGTTCGGGGCGCCTTCGCATGCGAGGGAACTCGCGGGCCATCGCTGCATTGGCTGGCGCCGCGCACCGAAGGTCGCGCCCTATCGTTGGGAATTCGCGGAGAACAGCAATGAGTTCAGCGTCGCCGTTGCGCCGGAGATCACGACCAACGACATGGCGCTGATGATAAAGCTCGCCATCGCCGGCGCCGGCATCACCTTCGGCATGGAGGAGAGCTTTCGTCCGTGGATCGATCGGGGCGAGCTGGTGCCGGTTCTCGAGGATTATTGCCCGCGCTTTGCCGGCTTCTACCTCTACTATCCGAGCCGTCGCAACGTAGCGCCGAAGCTGCGCGCTCTTGTCGATCACCTACGGCGTTTTGGTTAGCGCGTTTCGGCGCGGACGCTGATGAGGCATGGCAGGACGCCGTGCTGACGCGCATGCCCTGCAAGACCTACGAGGCGGCACCGACCAGCCCACCATCCTTTTGGGGCAGGAGTCCAGATCGTCAACCTTGCTGGGCGCACCGGCATCTCGATGTTGCAATTACATTAGCGTGAGCGCATGTTTTCATCAGCCGGCGCAAGCCGGTTAGGCCCGGTAGCCGGCCGGTCACCCCCAATAGGCTGCCGGGCCGCCCGCCTGCCGCGTTCTCCCGACGTCACGACTTTTCCGGTTTGCTCGGCAATCCGGCCGCGCAGATGCCGACATCGGCGGCGCGGCAATGCAAGTCGAGCAATGCGTTCAATTTACACACAGCGACAGCCGAGCAAACACGGCAAAAAAGTGCACTGTCACCGTAATTCACAAACCCTTGCGCCATAGGGGATAGAATCAATTCGCGACGAAATGACGGTCGTTTGCGACCCCGCGACGCAACAGGTCACGCGCAATGGGCGGGATCCCACCACAGGGCGCCGCACAGGGTCAGCGGCACCTCGGTCGGGGGAGCGGCTGCTAGTCCCCATGGACGGCGACGTAACTGGACCCGCAGGATTGATAGCAGGTCCCGCCACATCGCAATTACGTGGCGGCCACGTAACTTACACACTGCTGCTGGAACGCCACGAATGCCGAGCCTAGGCTGCTTTGACAGCGGGTGGCGCAATGGCAGCGAGTACCAGACTAAAGGGCAGAGAGAGCGCATTTTCAGCGGCAGCACGACGGTTCCCGCAGTCCGAATTCTTGATCCGTCGGTTGATGGACCGAAGCGAAGCTTTTTGTGACATGTGCGAAGAACTTGCTGAAGCGGAAGACGCATTGTCGAAGGTCTACACCGTTGCGGTGGAATTGCGTGAGACGAGGGGGGCCGAGTGGCAAGAATTGATAAGCAGGTTGACCGAGGAAGTCGGAACCGCACTGCAGGACAAGGAGGGGCTCGTGAAGCCGCGCCCGAACGGCTGATTAGTCGGCGCCTGCGAGCGTCATCCATTTTGTCCCAGCCTTGCTATCGCAGCGTCAGCACAGGACGACGCGCGGGAGCTCGCCAAGACCCAAAAAAATGAGAACACCGGCGCCGCCTGCCGGCGCGAACTGACGAAAAGAATTGTGAAATACACGAACTCGAAAACTGATCGAATGATAAAGGAGTACGGCAAATGTTGACAAAGCGAGATTTACTTCGCTCGGTCGCGGCGATTGCCGCTGGCGCCGCGATTGCGAACCCAAGCCTGCTGATGGCGCAGAGCTACCCCGGCATCATCGAGGCAAAGGACATCGCCGAGGAAGGCTTCATCTACGGCCTGCCGCTCGTGATGAACTATGCCGTGATGAATGAATTCGCCGTCGACCCGAAGTCCAGCCAATTCAAGGCGCCGTTCAACGAAATCAACAACATGCATCAAGTCGCCTCCCCGGCGGACACGGCAATCATCACCCCCAACAGCGACACTCCTTACTCGATCCTATGGCTGGATTTGCGCGCCGAGCCGATGGTGATCTCGGTGCCGGCGGTGGAGAAGGAGCGCTACTACTCGGTTCAGTTGATCGACGGCAACACCTACAATTTTGGCTATATCGGCTCGCGCGCAAATCCAGCCATAGGAT
>NZ_RZTI01000121.1:0-18686 GCF_003997275.1 Mesorhizobium sp. M6A.T.Ce.TU.002.03.1.1 | reverse complement strand
GCCCAAGTGTTGCCGCGCCCAGCAGTCCGGCGCTGCCAATGAGAAACTGCCGGCGGTCGGCGATCGTCACATGCGCAACCGGCTTCGAGCCGGAGACCGGCCCTTTTTTGATGTCAGTCATTTTCTCTCCTCCTTGCGCTGGCAGCCTCCCCAGTCAGCATTTGCGCATGTTCCAGAAAAATTTTACGCGCGTCAATATTTAAAATGCTGTAAAGCGGCTTTCGAATGTGATCCGTTGCCGGTGCAATGATTCACGGCGTTGGGAGGTGGAAAAAAATGCGAGGACAATCAGGAGCTAAGCTCGGCATCGGCGTAGTCGGGTGCGGCAACATCTCGATGACTTATTTGCGCAATGCGGCTCTGTTCGGTGAGGTGGAACTGCGCGCCTGCGCCGATATATCGCCCGATATGGCGGCCCTGCGTGCCAGCGAATATGGCATCCGGGCAGTCAGCGTCGATGCGCTTCTGGCCGATCCCGAAATCGATCTCGTCCTCAATCTGACCATCCCGGCGGCGCATTTCGACATCTCGTTTTCGGCGCTTTCGGCGGGAAAGCACGTCTTCACCGAAAAACCGCTGGCGACCTCGGCTAGAGACGGCCGCCGCCTTGTCACCGAGGCGACGGAGCGCGGGCTGCTGCTGGGCTCGGCTCCGGACACCTTCCTCGGCGCCGCCGGACGGCGGGCACGCCGCCTCATGGACGACGGCGCGATCGGCCGCGCGGTGACCGGCACTGCCTTCATGATGGGGCGTGGCATGGAGCACTGGCATCCCAATCCGCAATTCTACTACCAGCCCGGCGGCGGACCGGTCTTCGACATGGGCCCCTATTACCTGACGATGCTGGTCAATCTGCTCGGGCCGGTGGCCCGCGTGATGGCGATGGCAACGCGGGGCCAGGAAGAGCGGTTGATCACCGCCGAAGGCCCCTACAGGAACACCAGCTTCAAGGTCGGCACGCCGACCAACGTCCTGTCGCTGCTGGAGTTTCGCTCGGGCGCCACCGTCACCTTCGGTGCCTCGTGGGACGTCTTCAGGCACTCCAATCATCCGATCGAGTTGCACGGGACCGAAGGCTCGCTCAGGCTGCCCGATCCGGATACGTTCGGCGGCACCGTCTCGCTGTCGGAACGTGGGGCCGACTGGGCCGATTTTCCCAGTGACAGCGAACTCTACGGCGCGCGCAATTGGCCCTTCGCCGCGCCCGACCGCGCGAATTACCGCATGCTCGGCGTTGCCGATCTTTCGCGCGCGCTGATATCAGGAAGAAGGCCGCGGGCGTCCGGCGACCTTGCGCTGCATGTGCTGGAGATCATGGAGGCGATCCTCGCTTCGGGAGAGAGCCGCGAGTCCGTCGCCGTCAACGCAACGGTCGATCAGCCACCGCTCCTCCAGGAGGACGAAGCGGCCAGCCTGCTTGCCTGATATCGGAGGGCACTTACGATGACGACCTCGCTTTCGCCCCTGCTCGATCCAGAGGCCCGGCATGTGCTCGACCTTGGGCGAGAAGCGGCAGCCCCGCCGTTCGAAAGCGGCACGCCTGAAGAGGCGCGCCGCGCCTATGAGCAGGACTTTCCGGCACTCCAGGGCGAGCGCGAGCCGGTCGGCTCACTGACCGAGCGCACCATCGCCGGCCCTTGCGGCTCGTTGACGCTCAGGATCTATCGCGGACAGGGCGCGGTCGGGGCCGCTGCCCCGGCGCTGCTCTATCTGCATGGCGGCGGCTGGGTGATCGGCAATCTCGAGTCGCATGACGAGATCTGCCGGTGGTTTGCCAATATGGCGGCGTGCGCCGTCGTCTCGCCCGACTACCGGCTGGCGCCGGAGCACAAATTCCCGGCGGCGATCGACGACTGCCGCGCTGCACTTCCTTTCATGCAGAACGGCGCGGGCGATCTCGGCATCGATGCAGGAAGGATCGCTGTCGCCGGCGACAGCGCCGGCGGCAATCTCGCCACCGTGCTTTGCCTGCTTGCGCGCGGCGACAAGAACCCGCCGACCGCGCAACTGCTGTTCTATCCGAACACGGACGCCTCGCAGGCGGCAGACAGCTATCGCCGCTTTGCCGAGGGCTACGGTCTGACATCGGCGACCATGGCCTGGTTCCGCGAACACTATATCAGGGATGCCGGCGATATCGACGACTGGCGCGTGTCGCCGCTCAAGGCCGCAAGCCTTGCCGGCATAGCGCCGGCTTTTGTCGCAATCGCCGGTCATGACATCCTCGCCGACGAAGGCGAGGCTTATGCCAAGCGTCTGGTGGATGACGGCGTGCGGGTCGTGCTGCGGCGCTGGCCCGGCCAGATACACGGCTTCGTCTCGATGGGCCGCCACGGCCCGGCGGCGAGGCAAGCGGTTGGCGCAGCGGTTGCCGCATGGCGCGGCTTCGATCCTGCCTTTGGAACGCTCAGGCCGACTGACGCATGACCAGAGTCGCGTCGAGACTGACCTTGGGGGCAACTGCCGCGTCGTCCTCGTCCAGCAAGGTCAGCAGCGTCTCGACGCTGCGTCCCGCCATGGACGCGAAATCCTGCGCCATGGTGGTGAGGGCAGGACAGGTATAGCGGCTTAGCGGATGATCATCATGGGCCGCGACCCGCAGGTCGCAATCGCCTCTGCGACCAACTTTGCGGCCTTGCGAATAGGCGGCAGCCATCACGCCGAAGGCGAGACGGTCGTTGGCGCACAGGATGGTCTTTCCCGGCAGGCCACCATTGCCGAGCATCTTTTCCATCTGCTCGTAGCCGATCCGCTCGAAATCCCAAGTATAGTCTTCGGTGTTGCCGATGATGACTGGCTCATGGCCGAGCCGCTGCATGGTGGCGACATAGCTGTTCACTCGTTCTGGCGAGTTGTGGTTGACATGCGGGATGTCGAAATAGACCGGCGCGTCGCCGGAGCGGGTGAGATACTCGACGATCGTCGAGACGCTCTGGGCATTGTTGTTGCCGACGAACGGCGTGCTGCCTTCGAGATAGGTATCGAAATAGACGATTGGGATCGCCTGTGTAAGCTTCTCCAGCGTGCGGTGGTCCGAACGCAGCCCAAGCGGCGCAATCAACGCGCCGGAAACTTTCAGCGAAAGAATGGTTCGTGTCGCTTCTACTTCGAGCTCGCGCGAGCCATGCGAGGAGATCACGATCGGCCAGTAGCCCTCATCGCGCAGCCTGAGTTCGATGCGGCTGACCATCTCGGAATAGAAGGGATCGGCGACCGTCGGCACCACGATGCCGATGCTGCGGGTCCGCTTTCGGTTCAGATTGCGCGCAAAGAGATTGGGCTGGTAGTCGGACGCGCGCAGCGCAACCTCGATCCGCTGCCGTGTCGCCGGCTTGACACTGGTCGGATCATCGAAATATTTCGACAGCGTTGGCCTGGAGACGCCGCAAGAGCGAGCAAAATCCTCCATCGTCTTGTGCGTCATCGGCATTATTCCCTCGCGCCGTTCCTCAGCGCTGCCCGGTTCCCTACATACGGTGCGCTGGCGTGCAACCGCAAGTCGAAACTTTACAGACAATTCCAGCAGTTTCCATGCGTAAATTTATTAATTGACGCGAAAAAGCACAAGCCGTATTCACTTCCAGTGGGCGAATTCGAAATTCGTATCACCCGGAAAGAGCTCGCGCGGTTCATCCGAAGCGAGGCCGGGCGAAATGCCGGGAGGGATTCCGCGAGATGAAGAAGCTGGTCAGTGCCGGCGAGATACTCGTCGAGATCATGGCCGAGCGGATCGGCCAGAGCTTTCTCGAGCCTGGTCCGCTGCTTGGGCCCTACCCGTCCGGAGCGCCCGCCATCTTCATCGGCCAGGCGGCGGCGCTCGGCCAGCCGGCCGGCCTCATCGGCGCCGTCGGCGACGACGATTTCGGCAGGCTGAACATCGAGCGGCTGCGGACGCTTGGCGCCGACGTGTCGGCGATCGCGGTTCACACGGGCCAGGCGACGGGCACGGCCTTCGTCACCTACCGGGCCGACGCCAGCCGGCATTTCGTCTTCAACATCGCCAACAGCGCCTCCGGCCTGATCGAGACCGACACGGCGGCAACGAAGCTGCTCGCCAGTGCCGATCACGTCCATGTCATGGGCTCGTCGCTGTTTTCCGACCGCGCCATCGCGGTGGCGCTATCGGCGATCGAGACTGTCAAGACCAACGGTGGAACCGTGTCCTTCGATCCGAACATCCGCCGCGAGATCATGCAGGCTTCAGGCATGCGCACGGCGCTCGACCATGTGCTGGCGCGAGCCGATATCTTCCTGCCGAGCGGTGAGGAGCTCTTCCTGTTTTCATCCGCCAAGGACGAGAAGGGCGCGGTCGACGAATTGCTGAACCGTGGCCTGTCCTGCATCGTCCTGAAGAAAGGCGCCGCGGGCGCCACCTATCATGATCGCCACGGCACGGTCGCCTCACCCGGCTTTGCCGTCGACGAGGTCGATCCGACCGGCGCGGGCGATTGCTTCGGTGCTGCTTTCGTCTCGTTCTGGTTGCGCGGGGCGGCTCCCGCAGACGCAATGCGGATTGCCAATGCCTGCGGTGCGCTCGCTGTCACCCGCAAGGGACCGATGGAGGGCATTTTCCCGCTTGAAGCGGTCGAAGCCTTCATCGCCACAGGGAAGAACATGCAGTGAGTGCCGCGACGCAGAGGTTTGCAAACATTGCGGCGAGGCGCGCTGCAGGCGAGAAAAGCGGCATCGCCTCGGTCTGCTCGGCGCATCCGCTGGTGATCGAGGCCGCCTTGCGTCATGGCGCGGCGCGGCATGCGGATGTTCTGATCGAGGCCACCTGCAACCAGGTCAACCACGAGGGTGGCTACACCGGGATGACGCCGCCCGACTTCCGCAGCTTCGTCGAGGCGCATGCGAAGAAAGCGGATTTCCCGGTCGATCGCCTGATCCTTGGCGGCGATCATCTTGGACCCAATCCGTGGAAACACATGGCTGCTGCCGCCGCCATGAAGAACGCCGCGGCGATGATCGATGCCTATGCGAGCGCCGGCTTCACCAAGATGCATCTGGATACGAGCATGGCCTGCGCCGACGATCCTGCCGTGCTTGCCGACGAGACCATCGCCGCGCGGGCGGCCGAACTTGCCGCAATCGCCGAGGCGGCGGTCGAGCGGGCAGGCGGCGAAAGACCGGTCTACGTCATCGGCACCGAAGTGCCGGTGCCGGGCGGTGCGCTGGAGGCGCTCGACCACCTGCATGTGACGGCGCCCGACGATGCTTTGCGCACCGTAGAGGTACACGCCCGAGCGTTTTCCCGCGCCGGCCTTGACGACGCTTTTGGCCGTGCGATCGGGGTCGTCGTCCAGCCTGGTGTCGAGTTCGGCAACGCCGAGATCGTGCCCTATGCGCCGGCCAAGGCGACTGAATTGGTGGCGGTGCTCGACCGCATGCCGCAATTCGTTTTTGAGGCGCATTCGACCGACTACCAGCCGGCCGAAGCGCTCAACGCTCTCGTGCGCGATGGTTTTGCCATCCTCAAGGTCGGCCCCTGGCTGACCTTCGCGCTTCGCGAGGCGCTGTACGGGCTCAGCCACATCGCCGATGTGCTCGCGCCTGACCCTTCGCGTGAAAGCCTGCCTGTCGCGATGGAGCGCATCATGCTGGCGTCGCCGGACAATTGGCAGAAATACTATCCGGCCACGCCGGAAGAGCAGCGCGTGCAGCGGCATTTTTCGTTCAGCGACCGCATCCGCTACTACTGGCCGACGCCGGACGCGCAGCGCGCCACGCAAAAGCTATTGGATGTGCTGGGCGAAAAGGACATTCCCCGGCCTCTGATCAGCCAGCATCTGGGGCAGCTCGACGCCGAGGTTGCGGCAGGCCGGATCAAACCTTTCGCGCACGACCTTCTGATCGGCAGCATCACCCGTGTCCTCGACATCTACGCAGGCGCGACGGGACAGTAGGGCGGATCGGCCCTGGGCGGTGTGCTGGTCGCACCGCCGAAAAGCGTCACGCGCGAAACCTCTCTGTTCATGTCCGACTCTCGATATCGCCAGCGTTTCGAAAAAGACACTGCTGCAATTTACAACTAACATGTTAGCGTGTTAGCAGTGCTTGCAGATCGACATCTGGAGAAAATAGCAGTGGCTTCGCGCTTTGGTCTTTCGGTTGCCCTCACCACGCCTTTTGATGCGTCCGGGCAAATCGCCATCTCTCCAATGGTCGCGCAAGCCCAGGCTTGCCTTAGCGCCGGCTGCAGCAGCGCAACGCTCTTCGGCACCACGGGGGAAGGCGCCTCGGTGGGGACTGGAGAGCGGCGGATTGTCACCGAAGCCATGCTTGCCGCCGGCATTGCGGCGCATCAGCTCGTCGCCGGCGTGCTGGTCGATGCGGCCGAAGACGCCGCCGAACAGGCGCGGCACGCCTTGCAGCTCGGCGTCCGCAACATACTGCTGGCCCCGCCAAGCTACTTCAAGAATGTCGGCGAGGACGGGCTGTTCGGATGGTTTTCCGCCGTCTTCGCCGCGCTCGGCCCGCTGGCTCGCGGTGTCCTGCTTTACAACATCCCTTCTGTCACCATGGTGCCGCTCCCGCTTAGCCTGATCGGTCGGCTGCGTGCGGCCTTCCCCGGCGTGATCGCCGGTGTAAAGGATTCGGGTGGCGACTGGAGCTATAGCGAGGCGTTGCTAAAGGCCCATGGCGACCTGGTGATTCTAATCGGCGACGAGCGGCATTTGGCGAGAAGTGTGCGCCAGGGCGGGCAAGGCGCCATTTCCGGCATGGCCAATTTCGTCACCGGTGAAATCCGCGCCATGGCCGAGGACGGGCGCGACGACGCCCGCGTCGAGAGCTTCGTGCTCGAATTGCTCAAATATCCGGTCACCCCGGCGGTGAAGGTCATGGTGGCGCGCAAGACCGGCGACGAGCGCTGGCTGGCGGTCCGTCCGCCGCTCGAGCCGATCGCTGCGCAGGGGCGGCAACAGCTTACTGCTGCCTATGACAGGCTGTTTGCGACAGAGCCGGCCTGACCGGCAAGGAAGAAACCGCTGAAATGGACGACAGCAGCGAACCGGCCACCCTCAGGGAAAAAGCCTATGCCAGCTTCACGCGGCATTTGCTGGCTCGTGATCTGCGGCCGGGACAGTTCGTGTCGCAGCGCGAACTGGTTGCCTTTACCGGGCTGCCGCTTGGCGCCATCCGCGAGATCGTGCCGCGGCTCGAAGCCGAGGGACTTCTGATGACCATCCCGCAGCGCGGCATGCAGATCGCCCATATTGATATCAGCCTGATCCGCGAGGCTTTTCAGTTCCGCCTGTTCATGGAGCGCGAAGCGGTGGCGCTATTCACCGTCAACGCCTCCGACGCCGAACTCGCCCGCCTGCGGCGCGAACATGAGGACATGCTGGCTCAAGCGTTGTCGCAGCCGCCGACGGCGGAAATGGAAGCCAAGGCCCAGAACATCGATTGGGCGATGCACGACACCTTCATCGATGCGCTAGGCAACGAGATCATCGCCAAGGCGTATCTGGTCAATTCGGTAAAGATCCGCCTGATCCACCAAGAGCGCTTCCGTATCGATGGGCGCGTCGTGCCGGTGATGCATGAGCACCTGACAGTGATCGAAGCGCTCGAGAGCCGCGACCCACAAAAGGCTGTCGAGGCGATCAGCCGGCATATCGACAATGCGCGCCGGTTGGCGCTCCAGATCTGAGGACGTATGGTTCGCGGCTGCCGCGACGCAATCCACAACGACAGCAACCCAAGGGAGGAAGAAATGTCGTCCAATCCGTTCAAGCCAACAAGAAGGCAAGTCCTTGCAGGAACCACGGCGCTCGCCGCCGCGGGCCTGGCGGGCCTTCGCCCGAGCTTTTCCGCCAGCGTCGACTGGAAGCGTTTTGCCGGCACGACGCTCGACGTCAATCTGGTCAAAAGCCCGCGCAGCGACACCATCCTGAAATATATCGCCGAATTCGAGGAGCTGACCGGCATCAAGGTCAATGCCGAGGCGACGCCGGAACAGCAGCAGCGGCAGAAGACCGTGATCGAGCTCAGCTCCGGCAAACCGAGCTTCGATGTCGTGCATCTGAGCTATCACGTGCAGAAGCGCCAGTTCGAAAAGGGTGGCTGGCTGGCCGATATCGCCGGCTATCTCGCCGACCCGACCTTGACCGATCCTGGGCTGGTCGAAGGCGATTTCGCCGAAGCCGGCATGCTTTTCGCCAAGGACAGTCAGGGCGTGCTGCGTTCGCTGCCCTTCTCGGTGGACTACTGGATCGTCTACTGGAACAAGGAGCTGTTCGAGGCCAAGGGCCTAAAATATCCTGAAACGTTCGACCAGCTGGTGGCCGCCGCCGAAGCGCTGACCGATCCATCGACCAACACGTTCGGTTTCGTTGCCCGCGGCCTCAAGAATGCAAACACGCCGGTGTGGACGTCGCTGATGCTCGGCTACGACATGACGCCGCTCGACGACAAGGGGAAGCTACGCACCGAGGCTCCCGAGGCGATCGAGGCCGCCGCCCTCTACCAGAGGCTGATGACCAAATCCGCTCCTCCGGGCGTCACCGGCTTCAATTGGGCTGAAGCGCAGTCCGCCTTCCTGCAGGGCAAGATCGGCATGTGGTTCGACGGCGTGGGTTTTGCTCCGCCGATGGAAAATCCCGAAAAGTCGCGCGTGGTCGGCAAGGTCGGCTATGGCGTGATGCCCAAGGGTCCCAAAGCGCATGCCTCCGGGACGTTTGGTGACGGCCTCGGCGTGACCGCCTCCAGCGAACAGAAGGAAGCTGCCTATCTGTTCTGTCAGTGGGCGGTTTCGCCGGCCATGGGCGCGCGCCTGCTTCAGGCCGGCGCCGGCGTGCCTTTCCGCAAGTCGATACTGGAAGACCCCAAGGTGCGCGAAGGCGTCACCATGCCGGCAAGCTGGCTCGATGCCGTCGTCGGCTCGGGCAATATCAGCCGGCTGGCGCTGCCGGTGATCATCCCGGTCACCGAGTTTCGCGACATCTACGGCGTGGCGTTGACCAACATGATTGCTGGTGCTGATCCTGCCGAAGAGCTGAAGAAGGCCACCGAACAGTTCCAGCCGGTGCTCGACAGGAGCGAGCAGGGCTGATGTCCGCCATCGCCCCTGAACGCACCGGGGTAGCGACGCAAGCCATTGAAGGGAGCCAGACGATCCGGCTGGCTCCCAACTACTGGCCCTTCGTCGTTCCGGCGCTCGTCGTCGTTGGCGCCGTGATAGTCTTTCCCTGGGCTTTCACGCTCTGGATGAGCGTCAACCGCTGGACGCTCGGCCAGTCGCGGAGCTTTGCCGGGATGGAAAACTATCTCCGTCTGGCCAGCGATCCGCGATTCTGGGAATCCCTGGTTCATACGTTGACCTACACCTCCTTGTCGGTGGCAGCGCCGATGTTCCTGGGCACTGTCGCCGCCCTGATCTTCGACGCCAGGTTTCCGCTGCGCGGCCTGCTGCGCGGCGTCTTCGTGATGCCGATGATGGCAACGCCCGTTGCCGTGGCGCTGGTCTGGACCATGATGTTCCATCCCCAGCTCGGCGTGCTCAACTACCTGCTATCGCTGGTCGGCATCCCGGCGCAGGAATGGATATTTAATGCCAAAACAGTCATCCCTTCGCTGGTTGCGGTCGAGACCTGGCAGTGGACGCCGCTGGTGATGCTGATCGTGCTGGGCGGGCTGGCCTCGGTACCGCGCGAGCCCTTCGAGAGCGCCGAGATCGATGGTGCCAATGCCTGGCAGCAGTTCCGCTACCTCACTCTGCCGATGATCGCGCCGTTCCTGATGATCGCGTTGATCATTCGCACCATCGATGCGCTGAAGAGCTTCGACATCATCTTTGCAATGACTCAGGGCGGGCCGGGCACGGCGTCGGAAACCATCAACATCTACCTCTACAACACCGCCTTCTCCTACTACGACATTGGCTATGGCTCGGCGATGGCCGTGGTGTTCTTCATCGTCATCGTGGCGCTGTCCTTCATCCTCCTGATGCTGCGCCAGCGCTCGCAGTGGATCGACGCGGAGGGCAAATAGATGAGCTCACGTCTGCTCAACCAGATCGGGCTGTTTTTCGCGGCTCTGGTCATTGTCTCGCCGGCGATCCTGTTCTTCCTCTGGATGATCTCGCTTTCGCTGAAATTCGAGATCGACAACGGCGCCTATCCGCCGATCCTGATCCCCGAACGTTTCGCCTGGTCGAACTATGTAAAGGTGTTCGAGGAGAACAATTTCCTGCTCTATCTCTGGAATTCGGTTCTGGTGACCGGCACGGCGACACTTCTGGCGCTGCTGATCGGCGTACCGGCCGGCTATGGCATAGCGCGGCTCAAGGCCGAAAAATCGGCGGTCGTCATCATGATCGCCCGCATGACGCCCGGGCTATCCTATCTCATCCCGTTGTTTCTGCTGTTCCAGTGGATTGGGATCCTCGGCACGCTCTGGCCGCAGATCATCATCCACCTGGTGGTGACGGTGCCGATCGTGGTCTGGGTGATGATCGGCTATTTCGAGACCACGCCGATGGAGCTGGAAGAGGCGGCTAACATCGACGGCGCCAGCTCCTGGCAAGTGTTCCGGCTGGTCGCTCTTCCCATCGCCAAACCGGGCATCGTTGTCGCCTTCATCCTGTCCGTCATCTTTTCGTGGAACAATTTCGTTTTCGGCGTGGTGCTCGCCAGCCGTGAGACCCGCACGCTGCCGGTCGCCGTCTACAACATGCTCTCCTATGAGCAGGTGAGCTGGGGGCCGCTCGCCGCCGCCGCACTGGTGGTGACGCTGCCGGTCCTGGTCCTGACCATGTTCGCGCAAAAGCAAATCGTCGCCGGGCTGACCGCCGGCGCGGTCAAGGGCGGCTGAAGCCGCATAGCTCGACATCACTCTTTTCCCGGAGAAATCCAATGGCATCGGTAACAATCAACAACGTGCAGAAGGCTTTCGGAGCCACCAAGATCATTCACGACGTCAGCGTCGACATCGCCGACGGCGAATTCGTCATCCTGGTCGGCCCGTCGGGATGCGGAAAGTCGACGCTGCTGCGCATGATCGCCGGACTTGAAACGATCTCGGGCGGGAAGATCGCCATCGGCGAACGTATGGTCAACAACCTGCGGGCGCGGGACCGGAACATCGCCATGGTGTTCCAGAACTATGCGCTCTATCCACATATGACGGTGGCCGACAATATGGGCTTTGCCCTGAAGATCAAGAAAGCCGATCCGGCCGATACCGCCGGCCGCGTCAGGAATGCGGCCAACATCCTTGGGCTGGAAAAGCTGCTTGAGCGCTATCCGCGTCAGCTCTCCGGCGGCCAGCGCCAGCGCGTCGCCATGGGCCGCGCCATCGTGCGCGACCCCCAGGTCTTCCTGTTCGATGAGCCGCTTTCCAATCTCGACGCCAAGCTGCGCGTCCAGATGCGCGGCGAGATCAAGGCGCTGCACCAGCGGCTGGGCACCACCACCATCTATGTCACGCATGACCAGATCGAAGCGATGACCATGGCCGACAAGATCGTCGTGCTGCATGACGGCCTGGTCGAGCAGATCGGCGCGCCGCTCGACCTCTACGACCAGCCGGCCAATCTCTTCGTTGCCGGCTTTATCGGCTCGCCCGCCATGAACTTCATTGCCGGCCGCATCGAGGAAGGCGTGTTCCGCAGCGCCGGTGGGCTGATCCTGCCGCTGCCGGAAGGCGCCCACCCGGCCGATGCTGCAGGACGCGAACTTGTCTACGGCATCCGCCCCGAACATATCCGCGCAACCGCCGGGGGAATGCCAGGCACGGTCACGCTTCTGGAAGCCACGGGTTCGGAAATCTTCGCCAAGGTCGACTGCGCCGGTGAGGAAATTTCCTGCCTGTTCCGCGAGCGGCTTCCGCTCAAGCACGGCGCGCAGGTGCGGATCGAGATCGATCGCGCCTGCGCCCACCTGTTCGACGCGAAAACCGGCCGGCGTATGTGATTGGCGTGGGTTGCGCGACGGGCTCGCTCACGGCTGAGGTTCACCAAGACTTTGAAACTATGGTGATCCCGACAACGTCATTGAGGAACTGGGGCGACAGCTACCGCTCTTACAGCATGCCAGCGGGGCATCACAGTTCAATGGCCATGCAAGTCCGAAGCCACTAACCCCTCGCCTATCCTCCTGCACGCAACGGCGCTGCGGCACTTTGATCTGCCGCATCACCCGGCCTTGGGCCCTGGCAAAAAACCACTCCGATTTTCGGCGACGCCGACCTTCGGTTCGTGGATCATGCGCTAGAGCCAGATACCATCTTTGCGGTCGAGCGGGCCAACGCTCTCGGGTCCCGGATCAGCTTCTGCGGCTTCTGCGCCGTAGACCGTCCAGAGCATGTAGACAAAATACCCGACCTGCAAAACTATCGGGCTAATGATCGCCCAGCCGATTGAACCCGTTGCCCAATACGTCGAGATCGAAACAAGGCACGACGTAGTGAGTATCCCCACCAGGACCTGCAGAACGTTCATCTGTTTTTTCAAAGCGTCCCGGAACTGACAACAGCCGAGAGGCTCCCCCAACCCAATACTCGATACTCAATACCCCGAGCCAACATCTCATTATTTTAGGGGTGGCGCAAGTACCATGTCGGGTAGCGGCTGAGGCATGCAACCTTCAGTTTTAAGTTGTTTAATTCCGGCGGTCTGTCGGCTGCCAACTAAGGGTGTAAAAGCTGGTGGAGGCGACTCTCGCGGATGGCTGCGCCTGGGGCGATCGGGGTGTGTCCTCGTCGTCGTTCGCCTTGGCCTGTCCTGCAGGACCATTCACACCGCAGCCGGAGCAAGTTGCCGCCCTGCAAGCGATCGTCAACTGGGCAGACGAGACAGTTCGAAGTCAGTTCCATTTCTGGATAGCAGCTGCTCGGCGGACCGGAACATGTCGTCAAACGCGAGTTCATTCTCGAAGACTACCCCTCCGACGCCTATGCTCAGGACATCCTCCGCCCCTTTTGGCGCAAAATAGACTTGTGCGACGCGCGCCCGGATACGCTCACCGACCTCCTTGGCGTCTTCTTCGGTGGCACCAGGTAGAAATACCCCAAAGATGGATATCCCTATGCGGCCGATCAGATCCTCCTCGCGCACTGATGACTTTATGGTCGAGGCTATGAGCCGCAAGGCCTCGTCGCCCCATTCAATACCAAATCGCAGGTTGATGGATCGAAGGTGTTCGGGATGGATGACCAGGAAGGCGCCCGAACGAGAGCCACGCTCAGATGGCTTCTTTACTCTGCGTTCGATGATCGAAGTAAAAACCGTTCCGTTCAAGCAGCCCGTCAGGCCATCGTAGGTCGCTGACTTGTTTAGCTCTTGCCGATAGCGGCGGATCTCAACCCGACCCCAGCCGATCAACAGGAAAAGCGGTAGCCCAATGACGAGGGGGACGAGCGTTGCCGTGACAACGCCGCGTCCGAACGGCGTGAGCCCATCGGCGAACAGGAGCAGATAGTTGAGGCCTAGCGAAAAGCCCAAACTCCCGGCGGTCCCCAGAAGCGTCAGCCACGCGATACTCTTCCACGCTTGGGCAGAGCTGTTCGCCATCGATTTTGTCACTACCCGATCTCCTGTCAGATAGGCTGGCATAAGGCCGGCAAGTTACAAATTCGGTCTCAAAAGCCAATACAATTTGATCGATCGGACTGAACGAGCTCTGGCTGACCCATGTGAAGCTGGAGTTGCCCGCGAGGAAGATGGAAGACAACAGTTAACGAACCAGGTGTCGGCGCAGGCTGAACAACCAGCAGCGCAGGCAACCGCCTGATCAGCATGCTGCTCTAGAGCCTGCCCCGATAAAATCGGGATGGGGCTCTATCTTTTTGTTTGAGCATGATCGTTTCCGAAGCCGGATTCCACTTTCGGGATCATGCTCCAGTTTCGGCAAATACGGTTCCCTGAGGGCTCAAAAGGCGAGCTGACTATCGAGGCGGGCCGAATATACCCATCTCCGTATCCATCGCTGTCACCTCCGCCTTGCCGTAGATACCGCTCGGCAATGACAGGGCCCAGCCATTGGAGACCAGCCAGGCGCCGACATCCTGCCTGCCGAGCCTGCATGGGGCGGCGATAGCGAAACGATCCACTTCCGGTGGCACGAAGCAATTCAGCGCGCGTCCGCGCAACCAGGAGTTGAACGCTGCGCGCGCGCGTTGGCCGCAAGGCCAGACGACGTCATGAAAGGAACAGGTCTTGTCCGTGGCAATGCTCTGGACCCCGCTGATGACCACCGTCCGTCCCATCGATTCGAAGATCGCGGACGAACTCGCAATCGGAGCGTAGAGCAGGACCTCCCGCCAGTCTTGCGGCATCGGCGTTTTCGGGGGCACGGCGAGACCGAGTTCGCTGAGTGGCGGACGGGGCTCAATCCGTTCGATTTCCGAAGAATCAAGTTGTGGCGGAGCGATGAGGTCCTGAGCAATCTTGCGTGCCGGCACTCGCCATTGAGCGTCGAGAACGGTTGCGCCCGGTCGGGTTGGCCGCTTGCCGCGAATATCAGGAGACGGCGCAGGAACAGGCCGGTCGACCGAAAGCAAAGCCCCGCCCTGAATGATCAGGAGGAACCCGGCCAGAAGCTCCAGGCTTGCGAGCGCGACAGCCAAGCGGATGCGGCTCGGCCTGTCCATCAGCTCGATAAGGTCCTGCGGGTTCGCGCCGGGTCAAAAACCCGACGTCGATCTGGCAACCAATTTGAGCGCACCCTTTTCAACTCGATAGAACGGCATCGATCGCTGGCTGGATCCGTCGGCGCGAAACCGGAATAGACCTGTGGATCCGCGAAACCCGCTCGGATTTTCGAGTACCTGTTTGCTGAAGCCATCGGGTCCAACCGCGCTGGCGATCCCAGCAGTCAGCGCAACCATATCATAGGCGTAGGCGACATTGACGTCGGGCTGATAGTTATAGGTAGTCTTGAAGCGGTCGGCGATTGGTCCGGTTTCGCGCGGATCGAGCGTGGCGATATAGGCCCCTTCAAACAGCGGCTCGATGGGGCGTTCCAGCCAGCGGTTTGTTCCCACCACAGCGATTGTTCTTCCCGGGATACCCTTGGATTTCAGGGCGGCAAGGATTTGCAGCGGGCTGTCGTCTCCGCTGGCGACAATGACGGCGTCCGGAGCATCCACGAGTGAGCCCATGTCGGTGACCGCTTTGGTGCCGCCGTCGCCTGCCGAGTACGGGATAGTGACCGCCAGCGTTGCGCCATAGATGCTTAGGCTGTTCGCGACCCGCTTTTCAACGGCACTGCCGTTCGAGCCAGCTGCGACAATCAATACGAACTTCTTGCTGCCTTTCGCCGCGATGCCTGCGGCGCCCGCAGCCGCGCTGTCTGCCTCGCTGAGGCGCACGGCATAAACGCCGGGACCGCCTGTGAAATTGTTGGCAAGTGCCAACACTGGCGGCCGTTTCGGTCCCGACAATTTGGCGATATGCTGCGCCGCCGGTAGTTCGGTCGGACCGATGACGACTTTCGCTCCCGTCGTGATCGCCTTTATCGACAATTCGCTGGCGTGTGCACTGTCGCCCTGCGTGTCCTCGACCGTCAGTGTGAGCAATCCATTGCCAAGATCCGCCATTGCGAGTTTTGCGGCATCGAGCATCTTCCTGCCGGTTTCCCCCGTGGCTCCAGGGGCGGACAAGGGCAGCAGCATCGTGATCTTCGTCGAACCACTGCCGATCGATTGCGTCGCCTGGGATCGGCCCGCAACTGCGGCGTCATTCTGCACTCCGGGTGCGGCGATTGCAGCCGGATCGAGCACTTCGGAAATGCTGCCTTTCGACTGGCAACCTGACAATGTCACGGCGAGCGCAAAGGCGATTGCCCTCGTCCGCAGCCAGAGGACCTGTCGGCCAGCTTCCATGATTTTCCACCCTATGTGCCGCCGGGTCACTTCCCGGTCTGATCTTCCAGTCATGTCACGGCTGAGTTGCGCCGTCTTGTGGTTCTTTAGCCTGCAAAAAGCCGGGCTCTGAGCGTCCTGATCTGTCTGGCTTGCCTTGCATTTCGATAGTCGGCGCATTTCATGTATCGCGGCCCAGGCACGAACACCCGCCGCACGCACACGCGTTTTCCTGCGGCAGGGGCGCTGTCTTCTCCTCCTGCTGAAAATGTGGAAAAGCCGAATGTTGCCACCGGCAATGGCCCGTCAACCTCGAACCCTTCCCTTGCCAGGATCGAGCGCGCGCGCTGGCAGTAGCGGACCGAAAGTGCCGAGAAACGGCTTTCGTTGTGCCCGGCGCGATACTTCATGACGGTGGTGCACAGGTCGCCGTCGGCGAGCCTGTTCGCCTGAGCGAGATATTTGACGCCCAGCGCGATGTTGGTCTTCGGCGCACTCAGCTCTTCGAGCGGGCCTTGAAAGCCAAGCATTCGTGCTGTCGCGGGCATGACCTGCATCAACCCGACTTCCCCGTCGGCACCGCGCGCCTCGGGATCGAACCCGCTTTCGATCTCCATCACGGCGTGTGCGAGCCGCGGCTCCAGGCCGTAGATCGACGACTGGCAGGTCGCGAATGCCTTCAGCGTTTCTCTCGTCCATTCCTGGGTGGCATCGCAGCGCGTCGGCCGCAACCGTTCGGGCAAAGCATTTTGTATTTTAGTGGATTGTTCCGACGCACCCGCGCCGGCATGCATGGCAAGCAGGTCAAAACCGGCCAAGGCGATCGTTCCGACGATCGCCCGCAGCAGTGTTCGGTCGGCCATCATTGTCAGCCAGCCGCGCGTCGCCGCCTTTTTGGTCAGTTCATGTACTCGACCATGCGGTCGTGGAAACACTCGCATTTATTCAGGTAGTCTTCGTCGCGATAATTTGTCTTCAAATAGCCGTATGCCTTGCCGCAGGCGACCTTGGCCTCGGAGGCCCAGACGAAGACAGGCCGTGACGAATGGATCCATTCCGAGCTGTTGGCGACGGCGACAGACTCGTCCATCAGTTGCACCACCTGGTTCTTGAGATCGACGATGTTGTCGGTCTGCACCAGGTTGGACGTGCCGACGACGCGACAATAATCGACCGACGGACCTTCGATGATGTCGGCGGCATACCCCGTCGATCCAACAGCCAGGAACAGTGTTGCACCGGCAGCCAGAAGTCTTGCAGACTTTTTCATGATGAATTCCCCTCTACCATTCGAATCTATAGCATAGCACCTAGCCCTTGCACTATTCCCCTAAACCGCATTGGCCGTGGTCGTATGCTGGGTTATTCCGTCGTCATAAAGCAGCGTGATTGTGCTGGACACCGGCACGTTCGTTAGCGTGGCCACATCCACGAAATTGGTGCCGTTGGCCGTACCGTCGGCATCGACGCTTAGCGTGCCGGTTCCCGCATCGTAGTTCACGAACTCGCCGATATTGGCTCCCCCCGGGGCTGTGTCGAACAACGACGTCAGGTCGATCACGTCGCCCTGGCCGCCAGCGCCGCTGTAGTCGGAGATGAGATCCTTGATGTCCAACTGGTCGAGTTTGAACGTATCAGCACCGTTTCCTCCAGTCATTGTGTCTTGGCCGAAACCTCCAACGAGGAGATCGTTGCCGTCGCCACCGCTGATAAGATCGCTGCCACCACCGCCGCTGAGGAAATCATTGCCTCCCCTGCCTATGATGACGTCATTGCCGCCATTGCCATTGAGATGGTCGATACCGGATGTGCCATAGATCTGGTCGGCCAAGGTGGCATCGCCATTCACCGTTATTCCAGGATCGCCTGGATCATGGGAGAAGAATTCGAATCTGACTGCGCGGGCCTGGTAGTTGCCGCCATCATTGTCGAAATAGGAAAGTGTCCATGTGTCGCCGGCGGCCGGTGGATTTGCGATCAGATAGTCCGCGAGCGTCGTCGTCGTTGCGACCCCGGCGCCGTCGAGAAGGAAGATATGGTCATAGTCGACGGTCGCCTTCATCAGGCCGGTGGCCGGGTCGTAGGTCCAACTCTGCTCGAATGTTCCGGCAGTCAGATCGTCTTCAACAACTGCAAAACGGTTCGCTCCGATCCTGATCTCGACTTGAACTTCCTGCTCGCGATGCGATCCCGCACTGCCGTCTCCGAAGACGCCTGGATTGCGTTCCCCTAGCGGGATCGGAGTTACGAAGGGCGACTCCTGGAAGTCGGTGTAGATTACGACTGTCGAGCCATGAGGATCGGCCGTTATTGCGCTTACCGTGGCTTGGGACAGGCTCAGGTTCTGGGTCTGGTCGTTTCCGGACGTGAGCGGGCTGTTACCATTACCCACCTGTGCGGTATCGCTGGGCAAGCTGGTCGGCGGGACTTCGTGGATGCCGACAGTCTGAGTGACGTGGGCGGTGCCGTCGAAGACGTCCAGCGACAGATTGACGTTGACGGTGTCGGTTACCGTTGCGGTCGGCCTGTAGACCAGGTCGTCCAGCAGGTTAATGCCGCCGGCCGGATCGTAGAGCACAGTGCCGGCCGTCAGGGCGACGTAGGTGAGGCCATCGAAATAGAACGTGCCTGTGGGGATCGTCCCCGTCGCGGTGACGATGAGGTTATCTCCGTCCGCATCGGTCGGGATAGTCACCAGCAAGGGATATCCGTCGGGATAGCTCGGCGTACTCAAAGTTTGCTGTGCCGGATCGCTCGACATCCAGTTCTGGGTGTTGGCGGCAACCGGAGCATTGTTGACGTCCGACAGGGTGATGGTCAGCGTCGTCGTCGACAGGTCGCCGTCGCCGTCCATGATGGTGTAGACGAAGGTGTCGGTGGCG
>NZ_RZTI01000120.1:0-19687 GCF_003997275.1 Mesorhizobium sp. M6A.T.Ce.TU.002.03.1.1 | reverse complement strand
GTGGCGGCGGCCGGGGCCGACTGGATCCATCTCGACGTCATGGACGGGCATTTCGTGCCCAACATCACCTTCGGTCCGCCGGTGATCAAGGCGATCCGCAACCGCACCAAGGCCTTCTTCGACTGCCATCTGATGATCGCGCCCGCCGATCCTTATCTGGAAGCCTTCGCCGAAGCCGGCTGCGACGGCATGACGGTGCATGCCGAGGCCGGGCCGCATCTCGACCGTTCGCTGCAGACGATCAGGAATCTCGGCAAGAAGGCGGGCGTGTCGCTCAATCCGGGGACGCCGGAATCGGCTGTCGAATATGTGCTCGACCGGCTCGATCTGATCCTGATCATGACCGTCAATCCGGGTTTTGGCGGCCAGGCCTTCATTCCGGCGATTGTCGAGAAGGTGAAGCGGGTGAAGGCGCTGATCGGCAACCGGCCGATCCGGATTGAGATCGACGGCGGTATCTCGCCCGAAACCGCCCCTTTGGTCACCGCCGCCGGCGCCAGCGTGCTGGTCGCCGGTGCGGCGATCTTCAAGGGCGGCAGCGTCGAAGCCTATCGGGCGAACATCGAGGCGATCCGGACAGCGGCCGACCGGGCGGCCGGCTAACGCTGATGCTGACGGCGCCACGTGCCGTCTCTCCAGCCGGTCCGACGCCGGTGCGCTTGTGCTCATCACATGCGGTCCCATATTCTCTGTCTCATCCTTATGCCCGGACCCTCCCGCAGGCGCCTCTTCGACGGTTGGATCGATGAACCGCAGCCCTTTCTTTGCTGATCTGCTGAACACCATCGCCGACCGCGGCCGGATGATGCTGAACCTCGTTCGCGGTGACGAGCCGGTCTCGGCCGACAGCCTGGCGCGTCTGTGCACGCGTCTTCTTTCCAGCCAGGGTGAGGCATCGGGCGTCGCCTATGCCCGCGAAATCCTCGATCGCTGGCGCACCCTTGATGCTGACGGCCGGCTGGCCTTCCTGCATGTGCTGCGCGATCGGTTCGGCACCGATCATGTCAGGCTTGCCGCTGCCGTGGATGCCTATCGCGACGCGCCCGACGATCGCTCGGCACTTGCCCTGCACGACGCCGCCGAGCCGGCCAGGCAGGAGCTTCTGCGCCGCCTGAACCTGGCGCCCGGCGGCATCGAGACGCTGGTGCGCATGCGCGAGGATCTGCTTGCCCGGTTGACCACGTCGCCCGATCTCGCCATCGTCGATGCCGATTTCACGCACCTCTTGTCGTCATGGTTCAACCGCGGCTTCCTGGTGCTGCGGCGGATTGACTGGTCGACGCCGGCCAACATCCTGGAAAAAATCATCCGCTACGAGGCGGTGCACGCCATCCACACCTGGGACGATCTGCGCCGCCGGATCGAGCCCGCCGACCGGCTCTGCTATGCGTTCTTCCATCCGCAGCTTGGCGACGAGCCGCTGATCTTCGTCGAGGTCGCGCTGACCCGGGCGATGCCGACGACGATCGCCGAGCTGCTTGCCGATGAGCGGCCGCTGGTGCAACCACGGCAGGCCACGACGGCGGTATTCTATTCCATCTCCAACTGCCAGGAGGGCTTGCGCGGCATCTCCTTCGGCAATTTTTTGATCAAGCAGGTAGTCGAGGATCTGCGCCGCGACCTTCCCGGCCTGACCGATTTCGTCACGCTGTCCCCGGTGCCGGGCTTTGCCCGTTGGCTAGCCGAGCAGACCGGTCCCTCCGCCACTGAGGCGCTGGACCTCGTCGCCGACGAAGGCTGGCATGCGGACGCTGCCGCGCGCGACCGCGTGGGCCAGGTCCTGCTTCCTCTCGCGGCACAGTATTTCCTCGAAGCCCGCACCGCTTCCGGCAAGGTGATCGACTCGGTCGCCCGGTTCCATCTCGGCAATGGCGCGCGGCTGGAGCGCATCGACCTTTTCGGCGACCTGTCGCCCCGAGCCTTGCGTCAGGCGCATGGGCTGATGGTCAATTATCGCTACAAGCTCGACGACATCGAGAAGAACCACGAGCTGTTCGCCGCCAGGAACGATGTGGCGGCCGCACCCGCCGTGCGCCGCCTGCTGCCGAAACCAACGAGGCCGGCCGCGCCGCGGCTTCCGGCGCAACCTCAGGGGAATGAGGACAAGAGGGACATATGAGCAACCATTTGTTCGACGCCTTCCGCGCTCGCATGCCGGCGCCCGAGCGTCTGTTGATGGAGACGGATGACGGGCGCTCGATCACCTATGGCGACATGCTGGCGCGATCCGCGCAACTGGCCCACGCGCTGCTGCAACTGGGCGTCCAAGCCGGCGACCGCGTCGCCGTCCAGGTCGAGAAGAGCCCGCAGGCAGTCCTGCTCTATCTCGCCTGCCTGCGCGCCGGTGCGGTCTTCCTGCCGCTCAACACCGCTTACACGCTGACCGAACTCGACTACTTCTTCGGCGATGCCGAGCCGCGGCTGGTCGTCTGCGATCCGGCACGGGCAGCCGATATCGGGGCCTTGGCGGAGACATCGGGCGCTATCACAGTCACGCTCGGCGGCAATGGCGAAGGGTCGTTGATGGATCAGGCCTCGCGGCAGTCTTCGGATTTCCACGATGTGGTGCGCGGGCCGGACGATCTTGCGGCGATTCTCTACACCTCGGGAACCACCGGCCGCTCGAAAGGCGCCATGCTCAGCCATGAGAATCTCGCCTCGAATGCGCGCGTGCTGGTCGACCACTGGCGCTTCACTGCCGCAGACATTTTGATCCACGCGCTGCCGATCTTCCACACGCATGGCCTCTTCGTCGCCACCAACGTCGTCCTGATGGCCGGCGCCTCGATGCTGTTCGAAACCAAATTCGACCCGGCCCGCATCGTCTCGCTGCTGCCGCGCGCCACCGCGCTGATGGGCGTGCCGACCTTCTATGTGCGCCTGCTGCAGCAGGACGGCTTGAACCGCCAAGCGGCCAAAAACATCCGCCTCTTCGTTTCCGGCTCGGCGCCGCTGCTGGCCGAGACGCACAAGGCCTGGCGCGAGCGCACCGGCCACGCGATCCTTGAGCGCTACGGCATGACCGAGACCAACATGAACACGTCGAACCCCTATGATGGCGAGCGGCGTGCCGGCACGGTCGGCTTCCCCTTGCCCGGCGTGGCACTGCGCATCGCGGACCCCGACGGTGGCGCCACGCTTGCCCAAGGCGAGGTCGGCATGATCGAGGTGAAAGGCCCCAATGTCTTCGGCGGTTATTGGCGCATGCCGGAAAAGACCAAGGCGGAATTCCGTGACGACGGTTTCTTCATCACCGGGGATCTCGGCCTGATCGACGCCGACGGCTATGTCCACATCGTCGGGCGCGGCAAGGATCTGATTATTTCCGGCGGCTATAACATCTATCCGAAGGAGGTCGAGAGCGAGATCGACGCGCTGCCCGGCGTCAGTGAAAGCGCCGTGGTCGGCGTTGCTCATCCGGATTTCGGCGAGGGCGTCACGGCGATCGTGGTGCGGACGCCGGCCTCGACCATCACCGCCGCCGAGATCGTTGGTGCCATCGCCGGAAGGCTGGCGAAATACAAGCACCCGAAGCGGGTGATCTTCGTCGACGAGCTGCCGCGTAACACAATGGGCAAGGTGCAGAAGAACCTGCTGCGCGAAACCTACAAGGACCTCTACGCGCCGGCCAAAGCCGGCTGAAGCAAGAGGTTTGCGTTCAATTGATGCCTGCTCCGAAAACCTTGTCGCCTTCTATCCAGACGCCCTTGACTTCCAACTCGTCCGACAGCGCAACAATATCGGCGGCGGTGCCATTGGCGAAGCGCCCAAGCCGATGCGCCTGGCCGATCGCTTGTGCCGGATAGAGCGAAGCCATGCGCAGCGCCTCCGACAGGTCCAGTCCGACGACGTGGTGAACGAAGCGCACGGCGGCGATCATGTCGAGATCGGCGCCTGCCAACGTCCCGTCGGCAAGCGTCAGCCGGCCGTCCTTGCGGTAGATGGTGCGGCCGTTCAGCGTGAACGAGGTCATGTCGGTGCCGATCGTCGCCATGGCGTCGGTGACCAGAAAAATTTTTGCCGGCCCCTGCTTGGCGCGCAAGGCAATCGCCATGGTGGCGGGATCGACGTGGATGCCGTCGGCGATGATGCCGGCAAACAATGTGCCGGTATCGATGGCGGCACCCGCCAGCCCCGGCTCGCGATTGCCGATCTGGCTCATAGCGTTGAACAGATGGGTGACCACCGTTGCGCCGGCATCGGCGAACCCGCGCGCCTTGGCATAGCCGGTATCGGAATGGCCGAGGCTGACGACGATGCCGGCCTCAACGAGCGCCGAAATGCGCGCGGGGTCGACGGATTCAGGCGCGATCGTTGTCAGCAGCACCGGCAGAGTTTTTCGCGTTGCTATCAGCATCGCCTGGTCGACGTCGGTCATCGGCCGGATCAATGCCGGATCATGCGCGCCCTTGCGGGCGACCGATAGATGCGGGCCTTCGAGATGCAGGCCCAAAAAACCCGGCACCTTCTGTTGCGCGGCCAGCGCTCCGGCGGCAACCGCCGCTGCGGTGATTTCAGGCGTGTCGGTGATCAGCGTCGGCAGCAGTGCCGTCGTGCCGAACGGCGCGTGCGCCCGGCAGATGGTCTCGATCGAGGCGACATCGGGATGATCGTTGAGCATGACGCCGCCGCCGCCATTGACCTGCAGGTCGACGAAGCCCGGCGCAAGCATGCCGCCGTCGGTTTCGACACGCTCGACACCGGACGGAATGGCGCCTGCCGGAACGATGGCCTCGACAAGGCCGTCACGCACGACAAGGGCGGCGTTGTCATGCCAGTCCTCACCGTCGAATATGCGGGCGCCAGTCAGGGCAAAACGGTCGCTCATATGGTTTCCGTCACCTTGCGAAGATTGGGCGGCGTGTCCGGATCGAGGCCGCGATGGCGAGCAAAGGCCTCGACGAAGCCATAGAAGGACACGATCAGCGCCAGCGGGTCGGTCAGCGGATGGCCGGTGGCGACATGCGGCAGTTGCTGAGCGCTTTTCGCCTTGTCCGAGGTCACAAAAACGGCCGCGCCTTTGGCCGCCAGGCTGTCGGCAGCCTCGGCAACCGACGGCTCGGAAGCATCGCGGGCGGCGAGCGCCAGCACCGGGAAGTCGGGCCCGACCAGCGCCAGCGGGCCATGCATCACTTCGGCAGCACTATAGGCCTCGGCATGCATGGCGCAGGTTTCCTTGAACTTCAGCGCCGCCTCATTGGCGATCGCCGCGGACGGACCGCGACCGAGGATGAACAGCGATTTCGGCGTCTCCAAGGCACCGGCCAGCGCCATCCAGTCGCAGGCGATCGCCTTGCGGAAATGCTCCGGCAGGCAGGCAAGTGCTGCCAGAAGCTTGTCGTCGCCGGTGCTGTGCGCCATCAAGGCGAGGCCGGCGACGGCGGAATTGACGAAGGTCTTGGTCGCCGCGACGCTGCGCTCCGGCCCGGCCAGTATGTCGATCGCGTAGTCGCAGGCGCGCGCCAGCGGCGAATCGGCGGTGTTGGTGATGGCGACGGTCAGCGAACCACCCTCCCTCGCGGCTTGCGCCATGGCGACGATGTCCGGGCTCTTGCCCGATTGCGAGATCGCCAGGCAAGCCGAGCCGCCGAGCTTGAGCTTGGCGCCATAGATCGAGGCGATCGAAGGACCGACCGAAGCGACCGCGAGGCCGGCGGTCAGCTCCACGGCATATTTCATGAAGGTGGCGGCATGGTCGGAGGAGCCGCGCGCCACGGTGACGATAAAATGCGGGTCGCGCTCGCGAATGCCGCGCCCGGCCTCGGTCAGCACGGCTGCCGAACCATCGAGCAGGCGCGCGGTCGCCTCCGGGATCTCCTCGATCTCGCGCCGCATATGAGTTTTGGTCGCGCTCATGGCCGGCCCTCTTCGCCCGGCCCGCTCAGCCGGAGCTCGGCGACGAAATCATAGGCGTCGCCCCTGTAGATGGAGCGGGTGAATTCGATCACCTTGCCGCTCGCCAGATAGGAAATACGCTCGATGTGCAGCCCGGCAATCCCGGGCGGCACTTCGAGCAGGCGCGCGTCACTGTCGCCGAGATTGGCGGCCGAAATGCGCTGCACCGCCCGCACCGGCCGGAGGCCGGTCGTTTCCAGCGCAGCATAGAGCGAGGACCCTATTCCTGCCGGGTCGGGCAGCACGCTGGCCGACAGTGCCGCGCGCTCGATCGCCAGCGGCGTGTCGTTGGCGATGCGCAGGCGCGCCACGCGGGCCACCAGCTCGTTCGACGACAGTCCGAGCACCATCATCTCGTCCGGCGAGGGCGCATAAAGGCCGCGGTCGAGCCAGGCCGAACGGACAGCCATGCCGCGCCGCGCCATGTCTTCGGTGAAGGATGTGAGCCGCGACAGCGACTGCTCGACGCGCTCCATGCGCGGCGCGACGAAAGTGCCGGAGCCGTGGCGCTGGACGAGGATGCCGCCCTTGACCAGATCCTGCACCGCCTTGCGCACGGTGACGCGCGAAATGTCGGCCTTGCTGGCGATGTCGCGCTCGGAAGGCAGCGCGTCGCCCGGCCCGATCAGGCCGCGATTGACCGCGTCCTCGATGCTCTTCCTGAGCTGCAGATAGAGTGGCGCGCCGCTTTGCGAGGACTGCTTCAGCGTGGCGAAAATCTGGTCGGCGGCCTCGCTCATCGCGCTGCCTCCGCCGCTTTGGCGAAGACACGGACCGCCATCTGCACCGCGCCGCCCAGCGCATCGTCGAGCGGCGGCTTCAGCAGCGCCCGGTAGCGCGACGACAGGCGCGGCGCGTAAAACTGCGCCAGCCCGCCGAGCAGGCACAGCGGATCGTCGCCGCCGAGATCGAGGACGCCAAGTGCTGCCTCGACATCGGCGACCGCCTTGTCCAGGATCCAGTTGGCGACGGCGTCGCCTTTTTCGGCATGGTCGAAGACCTTGGGCGCGAAGCCGCCGAAATCGCCGGGCTTGGCATTGGTGGTGAACTCGACCAGATCCTCGGGATTGTCACGGAAGATGGCGAGCATGGCCTGCGTCAGCGGCGACGCTTCGCGGATGCCGTCATAGGCGAGCAGCGTCTGTTCGAGCAAGTCGCGGCCGATGCGGGCGCCGCTGCCCTGGTCGCCGACCTGGAAACCCCAGCCGCCAATGGCGCGCGATTTGCCTTGTCTGCGCGCCATATAGGCGGTGCCGGTGCCGAGGATGGCCATGGCGCCGTCACCGGAGCCGACCGCGCCTTCCAGCGCGATCTCGGCATCGGTCTCGACACGGCTTTGGCTGAACGGCAGGATGGCTTCGAGCTGCTGCCTGTAGGTGCCAACATTGGCGCCGGCGAGGCCTAGGATGGCCGGGGTTTGCGGGATCAGTTCGGGGTCTTGTCCGGCGTCGACAAAGGCCTGCCGCGCCGCCTCGACGATGTTGGACCTGGCGCCCGTGAGATCGGTGCGGATGTTGGCGGCGCCGCTCTTGGCGCGGCCGACGACCATGCCGCCCGCTGTCGCAAGAGCCGCCCTGCAGCTGGTGCCGCCGCCATCGATGCCAAGCACGAAATTCACGCGATTTCTCCTCCGGGCGGATAATACCAATAAAGTACCAATAGCCAAGGGTTAATTTCCGTTTCAGAAAGATTAAGCGGTATTTTATTGAAAAATCACCGGATTTTGCCGGCAGGCCGATTTGGTTGCAACGAATCCCGTTAATGCGTGTGGACAAGTGGTATTTTTTTGGTATTGTTTTCTGGATTGGAGGAAAGCGGATGGCCGAAACGCGCACCGAAGCGCTTCACCAGAATGCCGAGGGGCTGGATATCCAGGCCCCGGACGCCATCCTTTCCTCGTTGGCCAATGCGCAGGTCGAGGCCGCCAAGGCCGTGCGCGGCGCCATTCCCGCCATCGCCAAGGCAGCCGAGATCATTGCCAGCCAGCTTAAAAGCGGCGGCAAGCTCGCCTATGCGGCGGCGGGCAGTTCGGGCCTGATGGCGCTGGCCGATGCGCTGGAACTGCCGGGCACCTTCGGCATTCAGCGCGACCGCATCGCCATACTGATTGCCGGCGGCGACGATGCCTTCAAGACACTGGCCGGCGGGCCGGAAGACGATATCGACGAAGCCTCGGCGGCGGTTGCCAATGCCGGCATCGGCGAGGGCGACTGCCTGATCGCGGTCTCGGCCAGCGGCTCGACACCCTATGCCGTCAGGGCGATCGAGGACGCCAGGCGCCGGGGTGCGGCAACCATCGCCATCGCCAACAACAAGGATGCGCCGCTGCTTCGGCTGGCCGACATCGCCATCCTACTCGAAACGCCGCCTGAGCTGATCGCCGGCTCGACGCGCATGGGCGCCGGCACCGCCCAGAAGATTGCGCTCAACATGCTTTCGACGCTGGCCGCCATTCATCTTGGCCATGTGCATGACGGCTACATGGTCAACCTCATGGCCGACAACATCAAGCTGCGCGATCGCGCGGCAAGCATCGTCGCCGCCATCAGCGGGCGCGACAAGGAGGATGCGGCGCGCCTGCTCGAGAAGAGCGGCGGCGGCGTCAAGACTGCTATTCTGCTCGCCGCCGGCGCGGCCGGCGCCGATGCGGCCGAGAAGATACTGGAAGGGACCGGCCAGAAGCTGCGCCCGGCCCTTTCCGTGATTGAGGGGAGCATGGGGCAAAAAGCCCCTGTTCTCAAAACCGAACCTGAAAAAGGTCAACAGGGAGACTGAGCATGACAACGAAACTAATGACGGCACTTCTTCTCGGCACCAGCATTCTCGGTTCAGCCGGAATGGCCTATGCCCAAGACGTAACGCTCAACATCGAAAGCTGGCGTGGCGACGACCTTGCCATCTGGAAGGACAAGCTGATCCCGGCTTTCGAGGCCAAGAACCCGGGCATCAAGGTGGTGTTCGCGCCGTCGGCACCGACCGAATATGACGCAGCACTCGGCGCCAAGCTCGCCGCCGGCTCGGCGGGCGACCTGATCACCTGCCGCCCGTTCGACAAGTCGCTGGAACTCTTCAAGAAGGGCAACCTCGCCGACATCTCGACACTGCCCGGCATGGAGAATTTCTCCGACGTCGCCAAGGCCGCATGGCAGACCGACGACGGCAAGGCGAGCTTCTGCGTGCCGATGGCTTCCGTCATCCATGGCTTCATCTACAACAAGGACGCCTTCGACAAGCTCGGCATCAAGGTGCCGACGACGAACGAGGAGTTCTACGCCGCGCTCGACAAGATCAAAGCCGACGGCACCTACATCCCGATGGCGATGGGCACCAAGGACCTCTGGGAAGCCGCGACCATGGGCTACCAGAACATCGGCCCGAACTACTGGAAGGGCGAGGAAGGCCGCGCTGCGCTGATCAAGGGCGAGCAGAAGCTGACCGATCCGCAGTGGGTCGCACCCTATGCCGAACTGGCCAAGTGGAAGCCCTATCTCGGCGACGGCTTCGAGGCACAGACCTACCCGGACAGCCAGAACCTGTTCACGCTCGGCCGCGCCGCCATCTATCCGGCCGGCTCATGGGAAATCGGCCTGTTCAACACGCAGGCGCAGTTCAAGATGGGCGCATTCCCGCCGCCGGTGCAGAAGGCCGGCGACACCTGCTACATCTCCGACCACACCGACATCGGCATGGGCCTCAATGCAGCGTCGAAGAACGCGGATGCGGCCAAGACCTTCCTGACATGGGTGGCCTCGCCTGACTTCGCCACCATCTACGCCAACGCGCTGCCGGGCTTCTTCAGCCTGAACAACACCCCGGTGAAGATGGAAGACCCGCTGGCCCAGGAATTCGTCTCCTGGCGCGACAAGTGCAAGTCGACGATCCGCTCGACCTATCAGATCCTGTCGCGCGGCACGCCGAACCTCGAGAACGAGACGTGGGTTGAATCGGCCAACGTCATCAACGGCACCGTCACGCCGGAAGCTGCCGCCAAGAAGCTGCAGGACGGCCTCGACAGCTGGTATAAGGCTGGCAAGTAAGAGCGAGCGCTATCTCCCCCCTCGAGGGGGGAGATGTCGCCGAAGGCGACAGAGGGGTCGGTAAAGGCAGGCCGCGGCTTCATCGTTGCTGAAAGGCACGGTCGAAGTCACGATGGCGCACTGCCTTGGCCGACGCCACCTGCCTCGCTTCGCGAGGCACCCTCCCCTCGAGGGGGGAGGGAGGCGCCGCGCCTTTTTGCGGCAATTGCAAGAACCTGATCGGCGGGGACCGAACGCATGGCCGCAGCACCGAAACGACCGTTCCGCTGGCATATCGTCGTCTTCCTGGCGCCGGCGGTGCTGGTCTATACGGCGATCATGATCTTGCCGCTGGCCGGCACGCTGCAGCTCTCGCTGTTTCGCAACATCGAGCAGGCCCAGGTCTTCGTCGGGTTCGAAAATTTCCGCAGGCTGTTCGGCGATCCCAACTGGTCGGTCAATTTCTGGAACGCCCTGCGCAACAACGTCTGGTTCTTCATCATCCACATGGTCGTGCAGAACCCGATCGGCGTCCTGCTGGCCGCACTGCTGTCCAGCCCGCGGCTTAGGTTCTCCGCCTTCTACCGTACGGCGATCTTCGTGCCGACGATCCTGTCCTTCGTCATCGTCGGCTTCGCCTGGAAGCTGATCCTGTCGCCGCTGTGGGGCGTGGCGCCTAACCTGATGGATCTTGTCGGCCTCAAAAGCCTGTTCACGCCGTGGCTGGGCAAGGAGCAATATGCGCTGACCACGCTCAGCCTGATCTCGGTGTGGCAGTTCGTCGGCATCCCGATGATGCTGATCTATGCAGCATTGCTGTCCATCCCCGAGGAGGTGATCGAAGCGGCCGAATGCGACGGCATCACCGGCATGTCGCAGTTCTGGAAGATCAAGCTGCCGCTGATCCTGCCGTCGATAGGCATCATCTCGATCCTGACCTTCGTCGGTAATTTCAACGCCTTCGACCTGATCTACACCGCGCAGGGCGCGCTGGCCGGGCCGAATTATTCGACCGATATCCTCGGCACTTTCCTCTACCGCGCCTTCTTCGGTTTCCAGTTGCAGGTCGGCGATCCCAACATGGGCGCGGCGATCGCCACGATGATGTTCCTGATCATCCTTGGCGGCGTCTGCGTCTATCTCTTCCTCGTCCAGACGCGCCTGCGTCGGTATCAGTTTTAGGGGGCGAGATGTTGAGCTTGAGCACCCCCCTCTGGCCTGCCGGCCATCTCCCCCTCAAGGGGGGAGATTGGACTGCCGCATTGCTTTCGCCACTTTTCAACGTTGCAAGAGAAGCCGCCAGGCTGGAGCTGCCAATCTCCCCCCTTGAGGGGGAGATGTCCGGCAGGACAGAGGGGGGTGCCTTGGCACAAAATCGGGAGACTCTGGGATGAGCACGGCAACCCATTCCCTGCCCCGCACCATCGGCGCCCATGCGGTGCTGTTGACCTACACGGTGATCGCGCTGTTTCCCGTGATCATCGTCATCGTGAATTCGTTTAAATCCCGCGCGGCGATCTTCGGCGCGCCGCTGGCGCCGCCGACGCCAAAGACCTTCGACCTGATCGGCTACACCACCGTCATTGGGCAGGGCGATTTCATCCATTACTTCCAGAACAGCCTCGTCGTCACCGTCGCCTCGCTGTTCTTCGTGCTGTTGTTCGGCGCCATGGCCGCTTTCGCGCTGTCGGAATACCGCTTTCGCGGCAACACGATGATGGGGCTTTATCTCGCGCTCGGCATCATGATCCCGATCCGCCTCGGCACCGTCGCCATCCTGCAATTGATGGTAGCGAGCGGGCTGGTCAACACGCTGACGGCGCTGATCCTGGTCTACACCGCACAAGGCCTGCCCCTGGCGGTGTTCATCCTGTCGGAATTCATGAAGCAGGTATCCGACGACCTGAAGAATGCGGGCAGGATCGACGGGCTGTCCGAATACACCATCTTCTTCCGGCTGGTGCTGCCGCTGGTCAGGCCATCGATGGCGACGGTCGCCGTGTTCACCATGATCCCGATCTGGAACGATCTGTGGTTTCCGCTGATTCTGGCGCCGTCGGAGGAGACCAAGACGGTGACGCTCGGCGCCCAGCTGTTCCTCGGCCAGTTCGTCACCAACTGGAACGCGATCCTGGCGGCACTGTCGCTGGCGATCATGCCGGTGCTGATCCTCTACGTCATCTTCTCGCGGCAGCTGATCCGCGGCATCACTTCCGGAGCCGTCAAATGAGTGATGGTCGAGAGATTATCGTACAGGCCCTTGTCGAGACAGCGAGCCGCTATGGATTTCGAGGCGTGCGCGCCACGAATTTCTACCGCGAATGGCCGGAGACCGTCTGCTTGCTAAACCTTCAGAAGTCTTCCTGGGGACCGCAGTTCTATCTCAACGCTGCCATCTGGTTGACGCGGTTCGGGGCGGAGCGCCGGCCGAAGGAATACAACTGTCATATTCGTTGGCGCGTCAATTCCCAGATGGAAGACGAGCAGTCGAAGGCGTTCACCCAGGCGCTCAATCTTGAGCATCCCTTGTCTGACGATCATAGGCTTTCGCTGATCAAGGAAGGAGTCGGTGCCTATGGCTTCCGACTTTTGGCCCGCTGCGACAGTGAAGAAGCGGCTCTGCGGGTCGCAGATGAATGCGAGCCACAGGTAATGGTGGCTCTCGCAGCTCGCAGGCAAGAAAAGGCAGATTGAAATGGCCGAACCTCTTCGCGTCGTCGTCGCCGGGCTTGGCAATATGGGCCGCAGCCATGCGCTGGCCTATCACACCAATCCGGGTTTTGAGATCGCGGCGCTGATCAACCGTTCTGACGTGCCGCTGCCGGCCGTGCTTTCCGGCTATGATATCAGGCGCTCCTTCGATGAGGCGCTGCGCGACGAAAAACCCGATGTCGCCTGCATCGCCACCTATTCCGACAGCCATGCCGACTATGCGGTGAGGGCGTTCGAGGCAGGCTGCCATGTCTTTGTCGAAAAGCCGCTGGCGACGACGGTGGCGGACGCCAAACGCGTCGTCGCGGCAGCCAAGGCCAATGGCAAAAAACTGGTGATCGGCTACATCCTGCGCCATCATCCGTCCTGGATCAGGCTGATCGCCGAGGCGCGCAAGCTGGGCGGCCCTTACGTGTTTCGCATGAACCTCAACCAGCAATCCTCCGGCCAAAGCTGGGAGACGCACAAGCTATTGATGCAGACGACGTCACCGATCGTCGATTGCGGCGTGCATTATCTCGACGTGATGCTGCAGATCACCGATGCCAGGCCGGTCGAAGTGCGCGGCATGGGGCTGCGGCTGACCGACGAGATCGCGCCCTCGATGTACAATTACGGCCACCTGCAGGTGCTGTTCGACGATGGCTCGGTCGGCTGGTACGAGGCCGGCTGGGGGCCGATGATCTCGGAGACGGCCTTCTTCGTGAAGGACGTGATCTCGCCCCATGGCTGCGTGTCGATCGTCATGAAAGAGGGTGTCAGATCCGACGACATCGACACCCACACCAAGACCTCGACCATCCGCCTGCACAGCGCGGCAACCGGTGCGGACGGCAAGTTCGCCAAGCCGGATGAGATGCTGTCGATGGAGGGCGAACCCGGCCATCAGGATCTCTGCGATCTCGAACAGGCTTTTTTGCTGAAGGCGATCCGCGAGGATCTCGACTTGACCCGCCACATGGACGACGCGGTGAAGTCGCTCGCCGTCTGCCTTGCCGCCGACGAGAGCGTGCGCAGTGGGAAGGCGGTGCAATTGTGACAAGAGAATTATCGTCCGGAGTTGCGCTCTACGGCGCCCCCCTCTGGCCTGCCGGCCATCTCCCCCTCAAGGGGGGAGATTTGCCGTCACGTTTTCTTTCGCCAATCACCAACATCGAGAAGAGTGCGGCGGCGTCAAAGCTGCCAATCTCCCCCCTTGAGGGGGAGATGGCCGGCAGGCCAGAGGGCGGTGCTTCTGCGCCCACATTCCAATCCGGAGGAACGCCGTGGGCTCGCTGAACATCGAAAATGTGAAGAAGGCCTTTGGGCCGGTCGAGGTGCTGAAGGGCATCAACCTCGAAGTGACCGACGGCGAATTCGTCGTCTTCGTCGGCCCCTCCGGCTGCGGAAAGTCGACGCTGCTCAGGGTCATTGCCGGACTGGAGGATTCGACGTCGGGGCGCGTGGTGATCGACGGGGCGGATGTCTCCGCCACCCCGCCGGCCAAACGCGGCATCGCCATGGTGTTCCAGACCTACGCGCTCTACCCGCATCTGACGGTGAAGAACAATATGGGCCTCGGCCTCAAGCAGGCGGGCACGCCGGCGGCCGAGATCGACCGCCGCATCGGCATTGCCTCCTCTATGCTGTCGCTGGAACCCTATCTCGCAAGGCGCCCGGCCGAGCTTTCCGGCGGCCAGCGTCAGCGCGTCGCCATCGGCCGCGCCGTGGTGCGCGAGCCCAAGCTTTTCCTGTTCGACGAGCCTTTGTCGAACCTCGATGCGGCACTGCGCGTCAACACCAGGCTGGAGATCGCGCAACTGCATCGCCGGCTGAAGGCAACGATGATCTATGTCACCCACGACCAGGTCGAGGCGATGACGCTGGCCGACAAGATCGTCGTGCTCAACGCGGGGAAAATCGAGCAGATCGGCGGACCGATGGAGCTCTACAATTCGCCGGCAAATGAATTCGTCGCCGGCTTCATCGGCTCACCGAAGATGAATTTCGTCGACGGCGCCAGGCTTGGCGAGACGGCCAAGACCATCGGCGTCCGGCCAGAGCACCTGACGGTCGACGCGAAATCCGGCGCCTGGAAGGGCACGGTCGTCCATGCCGAGCATCTCGGCGCCGACACCAACCTTTATCTCGACTGCGAGAAGGCCGGGCTGATCACCGTGCGCATCTTCGGCGTCTACAATGCCGAACCAGGTGCTACGCTTTATGCGACGCCGGATCCGGCGAAGACTTATCGGTTCGGGGTCGATGGCAAGGTGCTGAAGTAGGCTGGCGCCGACTCCCCTTCTCCCCCTGTGGGAGAAGGTGGCCGAGCGAAGCTCGGTCGGATGAGGGGTGTTGGAAGGATCGCTACGGTGAAGGCGTAAGCGACGGAATCCTTCGATGTTTTCTCGTCGCGTTTCTTCCAGCACCCCTCATCCGTCTCGGCGCTGCGCGCCGATCCACCTTCTCCCACAGGGGGAGAAGGCAGAGCGCCGCTACAAATCCGCCCTAAACGTCTGCTTCTGGATGCCCAGCCCTTCGATGCCGAGCTCGACGACGTCGCCGGCCTTCAGGAACACCGGCGGCTTCATGCCGAGGCCGACGCCGGGAGGCGTGCCGGTGGAGATGATGTCACCCGGATGCAGCGACATGAACTGGCTGAGGTAGGAAACCAGGTAGGCGACGCCATAGACCATGGTCCTGGTCGAGCCGTTCTGCATCGTCTTGCCATTGACCTTCAGCCACATCGGGATGTTCTGCGGGTCCTTAACCTCGTCCTTGGTCACCAGCCACGGGCCGATCGGCCCGAACGTGTCGCAGCTCTTGCCCTTGGTCCACTGGCCCTGACGCTCGGCCTGGAAGGCGCGTTCGGAAACGTCGTGCGCGACGCAATAGCCGGCGACATAATCCAGCGCCTCGGCCTCGGTGACATATTTCGCGGTTTTGCCGATGACCACGCCAAGCTCGACTTCCCAGTCGGTCTTGACCGAGCCGCGCGGGATCAGCACGTCGTCATCAGGCCCGACGATGGCCGAGCTCGCCTTCATGAAGATGATCGGCTCCGGCGGCACGGTGGCGCCGGTCTCGGCGGCGTGGTCGGAATAGTTGAGGCCGATGCAGATGAATTTGCCGGTGCCGGCGACGCAGGCGCCGATGCGCGGCTTGCCGGAAACCGCCGGCAGCGATTTTGGATCGAGCTTCGACAATGCCTCGAGGGATGCCGGGTCGAGCGCCTTGCCGGCAATGTCGGTGACATGGGCGGAGAGGTCACGGATCGTCCCATCCGCATCGAGCAGGCCGGGGCGTTCGCTCCCCGCCTCGCCATAGCGCAGCAGTTTCATAGAATTTTTCTCCCAGTTGAGACCAGAGGCCGTTTGCAAACTCGCTCCGCTGCGGCGAATGGCGTGGTCTTCGAGAACCGGAGCGGAGCGTACTTAAAGCACGTGAGCACCGGAAGCGCAGAAAACCGCGCTAGGCGCCCGGCGGAGTAGAGTTTCTAATGGCCTCTTAAATCGACCAGCCACCGTCGATATTATAAGCCTGTCCCGACGTATAGGTGGCACCGGCCAGATAGACGGCGAGATCGGCGATTTCCTCGGGTGTGCCCAAGCGGCCCATCGGCTGGCGGGCGATGAAGGCGGCGCGGGCGGCCTCGTAGTCGCCCTGCGCATGCATGCGGTCCTGCAGCGACGGGCTTTCGACCGTGCCCGGGCAGATGGCGTTGCAGCGTACGCCCCTGCCGACATAGTCGGCGGCGACCGATTTGGTCAGGCCGATGACGGCCGCCTTGGTCAGCCCATAGACGAAGCGGTTCGGCACGCCCTTGGTCGAGCTGGCCAGCGACGCCATGTTGATGATCGAGCCGTCGCCGCGCTCCAGCATGCCGGGCAGCACGGCGCGGATAGTGCGGATCATCGAGCGGACATTGAGATCATAGGCGAAGTCGAGATCGGCATCCTTCATCTCGAGGATCGAGCCCGAATGAACGAAGCCGGCGCAGTTGAACAGCACGTCGACGGCGCCGATCTCGGCAAAGGCGGTTGAAACCGCCTCGTCGTTCAGCACATCGAGCTTGCGGGTCTTGATCCCGGGCGTCTTGCCAAGTTCGGCGAGCATTACCTCGTTGATGTCGGTGGCATGGACGACGGCGCCTGCCTTGGCGAAAGCCAGCGCGCTCGCCCGGCCGATGCCCTGTGCCGCCGCCGTGACGACAACCATCTTGCCTGCCAGATCCGCCATGCTTTTCTCCTCTGTGGCCGCCTGGTTTTTACCGCCACGCGGCCAAGGCGCAATGTGCCAGATAGGCACTATCATGCCGCCTGTATCGCTGTTCGCCTAAATGTTTTTTCTCGGTAAAGAACATCATTTCTGCCGTCAAGCCCGAACGCTTCTCGCCCGCCGCCGCGCGCAAGGCGACCGCTCAGTCGCCGTAGGGCACCCAGACGTTCTTGACCTCGACGGCACGCCGCAGGAAGGCGTCGCCGGCGGCCTCGCTCGATGCCCAGTCGAGGCTGCGGCCGTTACCGGTCCAGACGCGCTTGAGATTGCCGACAGAGTCGGCTTCGGCCTTGGCGCAGGTCTCGGCATCGGCGAACACCCAGAGCCCGTCGACATCGTCGTGCTTGGCCAGCACACCGGCGAGTTCGGCGCTGCGGCCGGTGACGATGTTGATGGCGCCGGCCGGGATGTCGGAATATTCGATGACTTGATAAAGATCCGTGGCAAGCAGCGGATATCGTTCCGAAGGCACCGCGACCACGGTGTTGCCCAGGGCGAGCGCCGGCGCAACCAGCGACATCAGGCCGAGCAGGGGCGCATTGTCGGATGCCACTATACCTACGACGCCGACCGGCTCGTGCAGTGCCAATGTGACGGCGCGGGCCGGCGGCTGGTGGACGCGGCCCTCGAACTTGTCGGCCAGGCCGGCATAGAGGAACAGCCGCTCGATCGACAGCTCGACCTCTTCGCGCGCGGCCTTGGCGGTGGCGCCGACGAGCTGAGTGAGGCGCGCCGCAAACTCGTCGGCACGGCCGGACAGGTTCTCGGCCAGATAGTAGAGCACTTGGGCACGGTTGTAGGCGGTCGCCTCCGGCCAGGCCTTGCAAGCGCGGGCAGCGGAGACGGCGTCGCGGATATCCTTGCGGCTGCCGAGACCAACCTCACCGGCAAGCTTGCCCTTGGCGGTGGCCACCGCAATCGAATAATTGCCGTCCGGCCGGACCTGCTTACCGCCGATGAACAGTTTTGCCGTGCGATCGATGGCGTCGCTTTCGGCCTGCTCGACAGGCTGGGCGGAAGCCGTTGCCGGCTTGATGACGGGGCCGAGCGGCAGCTTTGCCGAGAGATATTCGAACATGCCCTCGCGCCCGCCTTCGCGGCCAAAACCGCTCTCGCGGTAGCCGCCGAAGCCGCAGGCGGCGTCGAACATGTTGGTGCCGTTGACCCAGACGACGCCGGCCTTCAATTGCGGCGCGACGTGCAGTGCGAGGTTGACGTTCTCGCTCCACACCGAGGCGGCCAGCCCGTAGCGCGTGTTGTTGGCGAGCTCGACCGCTTCCTCGGTGTTGCGGAAGGTCATGGTGGCGAGCACCGGGCCGAATACCTCCTCCTGTGCCAGGATGTTAGCCGGCGAAACGCCTGTCGCCAGCGTCGGCAAATGGTAATAGCCGGAGGACGGCAGCGCCACGTCCGGCTGCCAGCAGACAGCGCCCTGCTTGGAGCCTTCGGCAACCAGTCCCTTGACGCGATCGAGCTGGGTCAGGTCGACCAGCGGGCCGATATCGGTGTTCTTGTCGAGCGGGCTGCCGACGCGCAACCGGCTCATCCGCGTCTTGACCTTGGCGATGAAGGCGTCGGCGATGCCTTCCTGCACCAGCAGGCGCGAGCCGGCACAGCAGACCTGGCCCTGGTTGAACCAGATGCCGTCGACCAGTCCCTCGACGGCGCTGTCGAGATCGGCGTCCTCGAAGACGACGAAGGCCGACTTGCCGCCAAGTTCCAGCGACAATTTCTTGCCGGAGCCTGCGGTGGCTTTGCGGATGATCTTGCCGACCTCGGACGAACCGGTGAAGGCGATCTTCTGGACGCCGGGATGATTGACGATTGCTGCGCCCGCCTCGGGTCCGCCCTGGACGATGTTGACGACACCCTTCGGCACGCCGGATCGTTCGCAGATCTCGGCAAACAGGATGGCGGTGAGCGGCGTGAACTCGGCCGGCTTCAGCACGATGGTGCAGCCCGCGGCGAGCGCCGGCGCGATCTTCCAGGCCAGCATCAAAAGCGGGAAGTTCCACGGGATGATCTGGCCGACGACGCCGACGCCCTTATGGCCGGGAAAATCCCTGTCCAACGCCTGCGCCCAGCCGGCATGGTGGATGAAATGGCGGATGGCCAGTGGCACGTCGATGTCGCGGCTTTCGCGGATCGGCTTGCCATTGTCGATCGATTCCAACACCGCGAACAGACGCTGGTGGCGCTGCATGGAGCGGCCGATGGCATAGAGCACTTTTGCTCGGCTGTAGCCTGAGGATGCGCTCCACTTCGGCAGCGCTTTTGCCGCGGCCGAAACCGCGGCATCGATGTCGGCGGCACCGGCATCCGATACCTTGGCCAACAATTTGCCCGAGGCAGGATCGCTGGTCTCGAAGGTCTTGCCGCCTGTGGCTGCTTTCCAGTCGCCGCCGATGAACAGTGCTTTGGAAAAATCGCGCGCGGCAAGCCAGGCATCAGCCTCGTTGCGGGCTTCCGGCGCCGGACCGTATTCCATGGCATGATAGCGTTCGAGAATGTTCATCAGGCGCTCCGAAATCACGCCATTGCGTGGCGATGATTGGCCGAATAGTGACCGGTCAAATGATGTTCGAGCTGGCGCTCTATGTCGGTCAGCAGGCTCGACGCCCCGAAGCGGAACAAGTCTGGCTCCAGCCATCGCCGTCCAAGCTCTTCCTTCATCAGCACCAGCCAGTCGAGCGAAGCCTTTGCCGTGGAAATGCCGCCGGCCGGCTTGAAGCCGATGAGATAGCCGGTTTCCTCGAAATAGGCGCGGACGGCGGCATTTCCACGGCAAAGGCTTCGCTCGACTGGCT